>DATEPG010000129.1:0-4480 GCA_035273265.1 Polyangiaceae bacterium | reverse complement strand
CTGTCACGGCGCCTGCGCCATTGGGGGGCATGACTCGAACCAACAACAAGCCCTCGTTTCCTCGCAGTCGCCACTGCATAGCGATCCTCGCAGAGCGGGCTTGCGCGATGCGAGGATCGCCGACCGCTTCGGAAGAGCTCCTTTGGGCTCGCATTCGCGGGCGCCGCTTAGGCGTGGTCCTCCGCCGGCAGGTGCCGCTGCTCGGTCGCTTCATCGCGGACTTCTTGGCTCCGGCGCAACGCCTCGTCATTGAGGTCGATGGTGCGTATCACGGCGAACGGGCACACGCTGACGCGCGCCGGGATGCGGCGCTCGAGCGCGCTGGGTATCGTGTCGTTCGCATCGCGGCATCGCTCGTCGTTAGCAACATCGAGAGCGTTCTCGAGAGCATCCGAGCCGCGCTCGGGCGTTGAGCGCGAGGCGCGCCGCTAGCGCCCCGCGCTGACCCCGATTAATCCAGTTCTATCAGCCCGCCCCAGTGGATTCGAACCACTGACCTACGGCTCCGGAGGCCCGGGTTTCGTGATTGGTCTGAGCAAGCGCCGTCGGGCGCTTTGCGTTTGGCCCGTCGCTGAGGGCTCCCCCCGGCCTATACTCCGCGCTCGAGCGAGCCCAAGCCCCCGGCACGCTAAGCTACGGGGACGGACGCCCGCGCTGCAGGGGCGCGAAGTTCGCGTGCTGCTTGGCCGCCCAGATCTGGTAAGCTGTAAGCCGTGTCCGCAAACGTCGAAGACGAGGCTCCGCCGAGCAAAGAGTACGACCACAACGGCGTGGATCGAAGTCTCCTGCGTGCTTGCCTCCGTGACACCCCGCTCGAGTGCCTGCAGGCACTCGAGGAGATGCATCAGCTTGCCGAAAGTGTGAAGCGAGTTGGAGAACCGATTCCTCAGGCTGATTGAAATCCTCACCCGCCACGACGTTCGATTCATCGTCGTCGGCGGAGTGGCTGCCGTCTTGCAGCGGGTGCCCATCAACACGCAGGACTTCGACCTCGTTCACGATCGCGCCAAGGACAACGTTGCCCGGCTGCTCTTGGCCCTCGCCGAACTCGGAGCCGTGTACGCCGATGACCCCCGACATCTCACGCCGAATGAGTCGCACCTTGTGGGGCGTGGCAATCAGCTCTTGCAGAGCGGCAACCTCAAGTTCGATTTGCTCGGTTCTATCGACTTCGGCGGCGGCTACGAAGACCTCCTGCCACACAGTGAGGTGCTCGACGTCGGCGGAAGTGCTGTCCGAGTACTTACACTGGAAAAGCAAGTGGACCTCAAGCGGCAGCTCAATCGCCCCAAGGATAAGCTGATGCTCATGCACCTAGAGGCTGCTCTCGACGAGCGGGAAAAGGCCAGGCACCGGTAATGATTTGTCGTTCCTCGCAACTGCTGGCCGACGCCCACGGCGAGCCACCCGGCTCCCGTCAGGCGCACTGAAGAGCAGCCTCGCGCCTTGTCGGGCCGTTGCTCGGCGATGGTCGTCAACGCGGCTGGCTCTTGCGCGAACACGCTGTCCTACTTGGGCGCGCCCCAACCCGGCGGCGCATACTCTGGATAGTCGTTCCAAACCGCTCGAGTTAGGTTCGTGAAGATTGACGCGACCACGTGCGCAACCTCGAGCCTGAACGAGCTGTACGTGTCGGCAGCGAGCAGTACCTTTGCTTGCTCCAGGAGTGCGAAAGGCGTCTCCGCAAACTCGCAGCCATTGGCGAAGATTGCCGCAGCTAGCTCGGGACCTGGCTTCGCGATCGGGACCCAGCGGTCGTCTGCCTGCGTCCCAAGCGATACTGCACCAGAGAACATTTTTCTAGCGAACGAGGTGCTCGCCCGAACATCAGCAGTTGCAGCGCGGAGCGATGCCGCGTCTGCTGCAGTCAGGCTTGCGGCCGCAGTTTCCAAACGCCCAACCCCGGTTTCGACGTTGTTCAACCACTGCTCAGAACCGAATCGAACCGCGTCCGGTAGAACAAGCGTTTTCGACATGGCGCGAAGGTACTATCGCACCGCAGGGGCGTTCGGAGCGAAGTATCGCGATCGGAGTCACCGGCTTACTTTTGTATGCAGCTGTGCCCCTTCGACCCCTCCCCACCATCGAGCGAGGAGAGCCGCTAACGCCCTCCGCCGACCCCGCCGATCTCCACTCAATCCCACCAATTCTATCAGCGCGCCCCAGTGGATTCGAAGGGTTGCTCCTTGCGCTGAGCGTCGTAGGGCGGCCGGTCGTGCTCGCGCCTTTGGCGCTGCGCGCGCCCGGGACCCTCAACGCCGGACGCGGCGCCAGGGCGCGCCGCGCGCGGCGGAGGGTCCTACGGCTGCGTCTTGACGAGCCGTTGGTGTTTGCTGGGCTGAGGCTCGGGAAGTCGCATCTGGCTCTTGCGACGGGCTCGGGCTTGTTGTGGGTTCGAGTCATGCGAGAGGGCGCACGCGCCGCGCCAGCCCCGGCTGGGCGCGGCGCGACATGTCGGGGGGCTGTCACGGCGCCTGCGCCAGTTGGGGCATGACTCGAACCAACAAGTCCTCGTTTCAGCGCGCAGCCGTCCTCGCCGAGCGCGCTCGCGTGATGCGCGCTTCACCGACCTCTTCGGAAGAACTCCTTTGGGCTCGCATTCGTGGTCGCCGCTTGGGCGTAGTCATTCGCCGGCAGGTGCCGTTGCTCGGGCGCTTCATCGCGGACTTCTTGGCGCCCGCGCAGCGCCTCGTGATCGAGGTTGATGGCGCGTATCATGGCGAGGGCGGGCGCGCTAACGCGAGCCGGGATGCTGCGCTAGTGCGCGCCGGATATCGCGTCACTAGGTCTAAGGCTTGTTCGTGCGCAGGGACATCGAACTCGCCCTCGACTGCATCCGCATGATCCCCCCTTCTTCGACGCGGCGTGTTGTAGCGGATGCTCGCTGAGCTCGATGCACGCAAACAGGGCGCTGAGAGTGACCGCGGACACGCGCAATGACCCCCAGCCGTGACCGCGGACACCCGCGCGCGCTGGGAGCGCAGCGACATAAGCTCGAAAATGAGCCCTCCTTTTGCAGCATAGAGTCCGCGCGACGGGCTGGCACACGGGGTGCATTGGGGTGACCGTAAAACAAGCGGCGCTCGCGCCATCACAGGACATGTCCACATGTCGTGGACGCACACGGTTGCTAGGAGGTCACGATGTTCGTATTTCGAGAGAGTGGTAGTCGGGGGCAAGTGCGCGGCACCGCGCGCATTCTGAGGATTGGGCAATTTCTCGTGCTCGTCGGCAGTCTCGCCGTCGTCGCTTGCGGCAGTCCGGATTTGGAAGCTACGTCGCCCGGTTCGCCTAGCGGATCATCCGAGCAATCGGACCCATCGACAGCTTTGCCGCTCCCAGACACCGTTCCAGCCGAATTTATCAGTGTTGGATTTGTGGGCGTCGAAACGAGCAATCTTCTGGCCGCCCCCGAACCACCGTATGAGTCGCAACCCACTGAGCAGTCCCAGAAGCTCAGGCAGATGTCGTTACGAGTGCTCGAAATGGAAGCACACGATCCAGAACGCTTCTATACGATGTCTATGGACCTCGCGACTGGCGAGGTCTTTGCTGTTGCGCGTTCGGCCAAAGTCGCTGAGGCGTATGGGCAACGTGTTGCTCCGGGCCATCGCGCGCCTTCAGCTGTGAACCCGATCTCGATAGTCTCTGACCGTGAACGCTCAACACCGGGTCTGTTACACACGCAAGCTATTTCGGGCTCCGAGAACCGAGTTTATTGCGGCTCAACCACAGATGACGCCCACGTTGAGATAGCCAGCGCAGGTTACCTGACATCTGGTGCAAGCGCAGCAAGTCAGACCGGGCGGTGCACCGGAACTTTGTTTGCTCCATGGTCGGTGATTACCGCAGCACACTGCGTCATGTTTTCGTCAGGAGCGATCGTTACCCAGTTTTCTCCTCGCCAGAGGAGTAATTCGAGTCGGCCATTCGGCACAGGTACGGCGGGATCCGAAGCGATAAGTTGGATTCCAGCTTACACATCGAATAACTGCCATGTTAATTACACCTATCCACAGTGCGTGTACTACGATACTGTCATCATTTCGTATCCCCATACAGGTTCTTTTGCTAACTCGATCTGGGCGGGCTTTGGAGCATATTCAGATGCCTATTTAACGAGTCAGTATTCGCGAACGGTAGGCTATCCGCAGTGCGCCGGGAGCGGTATCCCGGGCTGCATTGACACGGCCCCGTACAATGACTGGACATGCGGAAACACCCACCCCTCGCTCTCGGGCGGTAGTTCGTCGAACTCTTGGCCGTACAACGATGGATCCAAACCGTTCATGAGGGCTGGCTGTGACTTTACCTCAGGCCAGAGTGGCAGCAGCGTCTTTGACCAAGCCGCCCGAGTGATCGTTGGGCTAGGCACATTCTCTGACTGCGACGCAAACTGTGTCCATTCTGTCTCCGGGCCACGCATAAGCGTAGGATTATTCAACTGGATGGCTAGTTACCGATGATACACCTGCAAGTC
>DATEPG010000128.1:0-2308 GCA_035273265.1 Polyangiaceae bacterium | reverse complement strand
GGGCACAGCGATTTGTCGACGACGCAGATCTACACGCACGTGGCTCGCGAGCGCATGAAGGAACTCCACGCTCAGCACCACCCTCGCGGCTGATTTCATCAGCCGCGGCTTGCTACACTGCCGCGACGCTTGAACTCGATCCGCCAGCGCGGGTCGAAGCCGCAAGGCTTGAAACGAGCCTCATCCGGAGTGTGTCCCCATGCGAATTCCCTTGGTCCTGGCTGCCATGGCCGTTCTGTGCGCCACGGCGACTGCGGCGCCTGCTGTCGAAAAGAGCGGGTCGGATCAGGCCGTGGCTGCCCTGCGTGCCCGCCTGAGTGAGAAGTTTCCAGGTGTGAAGATCCAGGACTTTGGCCCTTCGCCGGTGGCGGGCGTCTACGAGTTCACGGCCAACGGCGATGTCATGTACATCAGTGCCGATGGCCGCTACCTGCTCGACGCGCAGATCATGGACATCGACAAGCGCGTCAACGTCACCGAAGCAAAGCGGGCGGTCGAACGTAAGAAGGCGCTGGCGCAGTTGGACGAGACGCAAATGATCGTGTTTGCGCCGGCGTCATACAAATACACGCTGACCGTGTTCACCGACGTCGACTGCGGTTACTGCCAGAAGCTCCACAGCGAGATGGCGCAGATCAACAAGCTCGGTGTGCGCGTGCGCTACCTGGCCTATCCGCGCAGCGGACCGGGCACCGAGAGCTGGCACAAGATGGAATCGGTCTGGTGCGCGAAAGATCGTAAGGATGCCATCACGCGCGCGAAATCCGGCGCAGCCGTTACGCCGCAAAAGAACTGCGGCAGCACGCCGATCCGGGCCCAATACGAGCTGGGCGAAAGCCTTGGCGTGAAAGGGACGCCCGCCGTGTTCACCGATTCGGGCCAGCAGATCGGCGGCTATATTCCGGCCGATCGGTTGCTCGAGGTGTTGAAGCAGCAGGGGTGATGAGGCTTGGGACCTGGCACCTGAGCGCTGGCGACCCGAAATCTGATTCCCCAGGTCGCAGGCCTCACGTCTCAAGCCCTCGTCCTAGCGCTCCAACAGCTTGATCTTGTCCGTTTTGCCTTCCCACTCCTTGGCGTCTGCCGGGGCGGGCTCTTTTTCCGTGATCACCGGCCACTGTTTGGCCAGCTCGGCGTTGAGTTGCTTGAAATGCTCCTGTCCGTTCGGGAGCTCTTCCTCGGAGAAGATGGCCTCGACCGGGCATTCGGGCTCGCACAGCGTGCAATCGATGCATTCGTCGGGATCGATGACCAGGAAGTTCGGGCCTGCATGGAAGCAATCGACCGGACACACCTCGACACAGTCAGTGTATTTGCACTTGATGCAGTTTTCAGTGACGACGAAAGTCATCGACGAACTCCCGGGACGAAGGCCGAGCCTGAGCTGGAGAATGAAAGAGTTGTAATAACCGCCGCCTGGGGCGGGGCTCGCTATTCTGCCAAACGAGCCTTGGAGTGCAAGGAATCGGCACCGCGCGGCGCCAGATCCCTGTAGTGCAGCTGCTCGCGCCCGAGCTTGCGATCTTCCAGATAGCAGCGCAGCGCGAAGTCGACGCTCCTGAACGCGATATCGGCCCACGGGATCTCGCGCTCGTCGACGAGGCGCGTTTCCAGGCTTTCGGGGCCGATGCCGAAATCCAGGTCCAACAGGCGTGCCCTGAAGGAAATGTGCACTTGATGCGCTTCGAGCACGTGCACGATGGAGACCATCGCGCCGATCTCGACCCGCGCCAGGGCTTCCTCCATCGACTCGCGTGCTGCGGCTTGCTGCAGCGACTCGCCGTTCTCCATGAAGCCGGCCGGGAACGTCCAATACCCCCGACGCGGTTCGATGGCGCGCTTGCACAGCAGCAGCTTGCCCTCCCATTCGGGGATACAGCCGGCAATGATCCGGGGATTCTCGTAGTGAATGGTCGCGCAGCTCGAGCAGACATAGCGCGGCAGATGGTCACCTTGCGGGATCTTCGAGACGACGGGCTGACCGCAGGCAGAGCAGAACTTCATGAGGTGAGGGGTTTTGGCGACGCTGCAATGGCGCAAAGCTTAACCGGGAGCGCTCCCCAGCGTCAGTCGGCACTGAAGGGGCTGCCCCGTAACCGGGCACAGGAACCTTTGCCGTCGCCTCGGCGTTTGCCCGACATCTGACACGAAAACCGTTCGAGCTCTGGCTAGCAGCCTGTCGGACTTAGGATTGATCTACTGCGGCGGCAGCAGCTGGGTCCATTTTTTCGATCGTCCTCGTTAAATAGCGACGGCTATTCGCCTCGAACGATCGAAAAACTGTCCTCCATCTGCCACCGCCTCGCTA
>DATEPG010000127.1:0-43020 GCA_035273265.1 Polyangiaceae bacterium | reverse complement strand
GTGTTGTTGATCGGGTTGTTGAACACGTAGCTGTACCGGTTCAACCCCTGGCTCCAATAAGGAGCCTGCATCACCGGGTCCGCCGTCAAAAATCGCCCCGCGAGCGGGTCGTACACGCGCCCCTTCATGTCGATCAGGCCGAGGTCTCTGTCGTGATCGTGCCCGGTAAACCCAACCCGCGTGAGCTCGGGGTTGGACGCGTCGAGCGGCGCGCCGAAGGGGTCGAAGTGTTGCTGGTACGCCGCGCCGTTGCTGTCGCTGATCGTCTCGGGCGATCCCAGGTGATCCGGGTGGAAGTACAGCGTTTGGTCGGCGTTGTCTTTGCGTATGAGCTCGGCGATTTGGCGATCGCCCGCGTACAGGCGGAAGCGTTCCTCTTGCGTCGTGCCCGAGCTGTCGAATTTTCTTTGGTACAGGTCCGCTACGAAGTGGCGCGTCGTGCCGTCCACCGCGTCGCGCCGGGCTACGCGTTCTTCGTCTGCTGAGTAGTCGAAGAATACGTTGTCGAAGAGTTCGTTGCTGTTGGGGGTGCTGATTGCTCGGGGTAGGTCGAATGGGGTGTAGGCGATGATTTGGCGTTCGCCCGGGATGTTTGGGCCGGTGCGTTCGCTGACGTTGCCGTTGGCGTCGTAGTGGTAGGTGTTGTTGCCTGCTTGATGGAGTAGGTGCGGTTGGCTGGAGCGGTAGGTGTTGGTGGTTGCGCCTCGGCCAATCAGGTTGCCGATTTCGTCGTAGTTGTAGGGGGTGCTCGTTGGGGGGAGGCCTGGGGTGGAGGTGATTTCGGCGGCTAGGCGGTTGAGGTTGTCGTATTGGTATTCGCGGGGGGCGGAGCCTTTGGCGGCTAGGCTGTGGACTAGGCCGTTGGCGTCGTGGGTGTAGTCGAGGGTTTGGATTTTCTCCGTGCCCAGGGTGGTTTCGACGTGTTGTAGCCAGCGACGGGCTTCGTGGTAGCGGTAGCTGGTTTGTGCGGCGGCGCTGCCGTTGCCTAGGGTCTCTTTTTCGACCAGGTGGCCTTGGAAGACGTCGTTGACGCGCCAGAGGGAGTGCGCGCTGCCGCTGCCTACCTCGTCGAGGCCAGTCAGGACGCCGGAGGGGTCGTACTGGTATCGGGCGACGATCGGTTGGCCCGTGCCGCTGGTGGGGTAGTGGATGCGCGAGGTGCGGCCGAGGTCGTCGTACTCGAGGTGGATGGCATAGGGATCGCTGTCGATGGTGTAGGTGACGCTTGCTAGGTAGCCTCGATTGCGGGCGGGGGTTGCCGATTCGTAGCTGTAGTGGATCCGTTGCCCGCTGGGATTGTTCGAGGTGGCGGGCGAGATCGATTCCGATAGGCGGCCGAGGGCATTAGGGCCTTGATCGTAGATCCACTGGCTCAGGCCCGCGTCGTCGACGATGCTTTCTACGCGACCGAGTGAGTCGTGGTTGTACGTGCGGAGTTGGTGCTTGGGATCCGTACTCGTGCGAAGTTCGTCGAAGCCGTTGTAGGTGTAGACGCTGTCGCCGGTGTCAGGATCGGTTTGAGTGAGTAGGCGGCCGTAGTCGTCGTACGCGAAGCGGGTAGCCAGGTTTCGGTTGTCGCGCGCCCTGACCAACTCACCGAAGGGCCCGTGGACGTAGTTGCTGGTATGGAGCGTGTTGCTGGTGTTTTCGCCGTCGATGTTCCGGACGAGATCGCCCACGTGATCGGTGAACACCACGTTGTCGCGCAACTTTTCATCGATCGTGCGGGTGACGTTGATGGCGCAACCGGATGCGTCCTCTCCGTTGCACACATAATCTTGGAACCATGGGAAGTACTGCTCTTTGATGCTTGCCCAAGTTGCGTATTGAATCTCCTTGAAGCTGCCGTCCGAGTGGTCGACGCGCGTCAGCCGCTTCAAGTTGTCGTGATATGAGTAGCGATCGTAGGGGACCGCCTGTAGCTCGGCCGTGTGCGGCAGAGTCGTCCCGCTTACCCGGCCGAGTTCGTCGTACACTCGTTCCTGAATCACCTTGCTTGCGGCGAAGCCCTCGGAGATGGTGCGCACGACGCGCCCGTAACAATCGTATTCAGTCGTGGTGGCCCCATCGACCGAGCCGTCCAGACCTCGGCGCTCCACCTGAACCTGGATTTTGGGGTCGATGGAACCGACCTTGGTCGTTCGGTTGGGAAAGTAGATGGTCGAGTAGGTCGAGAGGGCAGTGCCCTCAGGGCCGTGCCGTTGCGTGACGCGACCGAAGCCGTCGTGGCCGAACAGTACGGCAATGCCGTTCGCGTCGACGATCCTTTCCGGAGAGCCCCAGCGAGGATCGAAGCTGATCTTCGTCGTGTGAGCGGCTGCGTTGGTCACGGTGCTCGGGAACATCCCGTCGCGATCGTAGGTGATATCGGTCGTACGTACTGGGTCGGCCTTCGTGGCTTCGATGATTTGCTTGATGTTGCCGAAGTCGTCCCGAACGTACGTGGAACGGTGCCACTGGTCGTTCGAGGCTTCAGGGGCACGGGTCACACTCTCCAGCAGCCCTCGCGAGTAGCTCAGCCGGTACTCGCGCTGCGCGAAACCGTTGCGGTATTTGGAGATTTTGATGTGCTCGGGATTGGAGATCAGCCAGCTCAACGGATCTGGGGCGAACTCCGTGTGCGTCTGGACCGATTCCACGGACGTGGATCCCGCGTAGCAGCGGCTGTCTTCATCGCTGAGGTTTCCGTAGCCATCGCTGGCGAGAGTGGCGTCGCAGTGGCCTAGTTCCGTGCCGTTGAAGTCGAACGGAGCAGGTGGCCCACCGAAGGGTCCGCCTTGCACCGGCCGATCGAACGTGCTCGTGGTTTTGAGAGTCACCACCGGGAATGGGCGACTGAAGGCAGACTGCTGCGCCTGCCAACGATTGACCGTCTGAGTTCGTCGTTCGTAGAATCCATTCTGAAGCGGGGGAGAATCGACGGCCACGGTCGAGATGTGTTGATCGACGGTGGTGGTCCTCGGCAATCCGGCGAATGGATAGAGGTAGGGCTTGCCGAGATCCGTTGCGACTTGGCCGCTCGGCGTGTAGCGGACCACTGGCTCGTAATCGATGGTCGTCGTCGTCCCACCGTCGCCCGGCGCAGCCGAGACCGCGTGAATGATCCTGCGATCGAACCCCAGCCAGCCGTGGCCCGTGAGGTTCATGCGCCCGTTGACGAAGGTGTACGTGTAGTAGCGTTCGGGCACCGCTCCGCCACCCGCGGCGGAATCGAGCCGCTTTTCGATGTGTCCGGCGACCAGGCTGCTCATTTTCGGCAGGCACTTTTCCGGCCAGGTGTTGCCCGGAGTGCTACCGCCTGCGCAGCGCTCATCCGGCTTGTAGCCGCCCGCGCCCTGAGCCGTTCCGTACTGGATTTCCAGAACTTTGCCCAGACCGTCGGTGATCTTGCTCAGAGAGACATCACCCGAACCATAGAACACAGCCGAGTTGCCACCGAGCAGGTCGAGATGCCCGTCGCCATCGACGTCAGCAGAGATCGTGAAGGTGGCTGGATAGTACTTCTGGTCAACGTGTGGCCACTTGATCGAGGGCACCGGCTCGGTAGAAAAGAAGTCGAGCTTGCCGCTCGGCTCGAGTGTCCAGTTGAAGTAGTCACGCCCGGATGTTCCGCTCCCCTGGTAGTAGCTCGCGGTTCCCCAATGTTCCAAGAAGTCTTCTCGGCCATCCGTGTTGTAGTCGAGCACCGCAACGCGACCGAAATTGAACTTCACGGAGTTGCCGTGGTAGTCGCGTGACGGAGGGATTCGAGGGTCGGGGCGCGCGATCGTTTTGCTGTAGAAGCGCCCCCCTCCGGTGTTGAGCCAGACGGTGTACTGCTTATCGTCGAAACCGAAGACGTCCGCCAAGCCGTCGCCGTTGAAATCTCCCAGATTGAGGTTCTTGCCCCCGTCAGATTGGCCCGTAACGGGCATCGGTACGGCTTGCCAGCTCAAGGTGGCTTTGCCAGCGGGGTACGAAAGCCGCAGCGCGTGCCAGCCGCCTTCGCCATAGACCAACAGGTCTGGAGTGCCATCGCCGTCCAGATCCATACTGTTGTAGGTCGGGCGTGAATGACCGCAGAGCCGTTGTGTTGCGCGCGGTGTACCAGGGTTGTGGCCTTGCGGAGGAGGCGGGATCAGGGTGGCGAGCGAGATCGGTACCGTCTCGAAAGCGGCAGGTGGCGCGAGCCGGAGCCGTAGCTCGACCGTGTATGGGTCAGGACACGAGACAATGTCCTGCAAGCCGTCGCCGTTCACGTCGATCAGGATGGGCCCGGCGAGCTCCCTCGGCGCGATCTGCCTGGGATTGCTTGGCTGGTCTAAGCCAATGGGCACTGTTACTACTGGGCTGTTGTCTTTCGGCAGCGATTCGAAGTTGCCGTTTCCCAAGGATCGGGCAACGTACAAGGCGCCGTTGTTCGCGCCGCACGCGGTCACCACGTCGTCCAAGCCGTCCTGGTCGTAGTCCAGCAGGAAAGCGGGATGCTCCTTGTCGTTGCCGCAACGCAGTCCCTGCACGTCGGGCACGGTGCTAAATGTGGCGCTGCCGCGCTGGCCAGTGGCGGTGTAGAGCGCGTGTTCGAACTTGATCGTTGGTTTTTTAGCGAAGAGTCCGAAAAATGGCCCTTTGATGATGCTCCAAGTAATGGACAACGCGAAGCCCGCCGCTGGACCGACGTAAGCGTCTAGGGCGATCGCCGCCGCACCGATGGCGATGTCCGAAACCACCTGTGCGGCCTTCAGCGTCGGCTGCGCGGGCACGCCGCCCACCACCAAGTTGGTGGCCATGAAATCCGGCAAGCCGTCGCCGTTCATGTCGAGCTGGCCGGCAGCGGACAGGTTGATTCCGACTTCGTCGTGGGCGAAGCCCTTGCTGCGCGCATATTCGAATGTCGTCGGTGCCTTGCAGTGGCTGTCGTCACCGCCCGCGCATTCGAAGATCTTCTGCACTTGGCTCAGGTCACCTGGGACGTATTGCAGGTGATAGTTTTTGACTGGTTGGTGATCAACGAAGGTGGTGATGCGCGAGAGCCGCTGCGCGGCAACGAACGGAGCGCCGCCCTGTGTGAACCGCAGCTGTGGGTCAGTGCGCGCCTCGTATTCGAAGTACACCTCCCGCTTGCCGTCGATTTCCGGAGAGCCGGCGTGTCCCGTGTAGGCAATGGCGCGCGGCAAGACCACCGAATTGGGCGCCACGGTTTCGCTCTCGGGCATTGCCATGGGGAGATTGCTGTAACTCACCACCATGGTATTGCCCGCGCGGTCTTCCACCCGGTTCAGTAGCCACGCGTAGCGAACGGCCGTGTGGGCCAACACCGTAGAATCGTAGCTGCCGCCGTAGGTGAGCTTGCGACCATCCTTCGTCCACACCACGAATGAATCGGGACCCTGCTCGCCGCGCGGTACCGGCACGATCTTTCCTAGCGGATCGACCTGGATCATCGGCAGCGCGTCCACGCGCGAGACGACCTTGGCGAAGCTATCGATCAGGGTCCGGTACTCGGTCCCTTCTTCGCCGTACTTTCCGGAAATGCTCTCCAGGCGCTTGCCGTCGATGCAGAAGCGATCCGTCGAGTCGTTTCGTACCGGACCGGTCACGCCATCGAGTGCATAGCTGCGCGGGCAGCGCGTGATCTTCGACAGGCCTTGGAGGTGCCAGCCAACGCCCACCTCGCCGTTCGCGCGCGAGCCCGAGTACTGCAGACTGAGCGCAGGCTCCATCCCGGCGCGCCCCGGTGGCACCTCGATCGGGATGTTGTAAACCGGGCTGCCTTGATCAGAAACGCTGAACTGTCCGCTCAGCGCACCGACAGGGTTCGTCGGGGAATCCGGCAGCGGGGGCAATACCTTCGAGCCGCCGTCCCCGTCGGGCACGGTGATTTCAGGCGGAGGCGTGGCGGTGACGCAATTTCCGGCCACGCCGCAGAAGGTGCCGTCGCCGCACGAGCCGCAGTCCTGACCACAGTGCGGATCGGGCCCGCACTGGCGTCCGTCGCAGTGCGGCGTGCAGGACGGGCACAGATCGCCGCACTCGGGACCCGCTTGACCACAAATTTTGAAGGCGCAGGATGAGGGCCGACAGCTACTCACCCCGTTGGGACCGGCGATGCAGCTGAAGCCGACTCCACAAGTGATATCGTCTTGGCACGGCCCGCCGCCACCCGAGCCGCCACCCGGTCCGCAGACGCCGGGACAGATCCCGTTGCAACCGTCACTCGGATTTTGGCAAGTCGCAGCCGCGCAGTTGGGAGTACACACACAGTCGCCGCACAGAGATCCCGGCCCGCACAGGGCTGGATCATTCGAGGGACAACGCGGGTCGACGCAGGCGTCGGTCGTTGTCGCGCCGACCACCTGACCCAGGTGCTCTTTGCAAACTTCACCCGCGGGGCAAACCGCGTTGGGATCGTTGTGGTCACAGCCGCCACAGGTGCAGCTCTTGCCACACAGGCTGTTGTTCGACCCGCAATCGTAGGCGTTTCCCCCAGTACTCGCATTGCCACACTGCGTCGGCCAGCAGACGCGCTTTCCACGCGCGAGACCAAAGCAAGCACTGTTGTTCGTGCCACACTCGTCGCCGGCCACGCAGTCCACGACATCGTTACAAAGCTTGCCGTGCGTACAAAGAGGACAATCGGCTCCACCGCAGTCCACGTCGGATTCGTCTCTGTCCTTCACACCGTTCGAGCAGTGAGCGCCGACCGGCTCGCAAATCAGCGCCCCACTCGGCCCCTGGCCCGTGCACTTGGAGCCAGCTGCACACTCGCTGCTATTCGTACAAATATCTCCGGTGCCACAGGTCCCCGGACAGGTTTGTCCGCAGCCGTTGCCTTCCCCGCAGGTTTTCCCCGTGCAACTGGCGACGCAGGTACATTTCCCACTGCTGCAGCTGTGCCCGTTTTGGCATTGGTTGTCTGCGCTGCATGAGCCGCCATCCACGCAAGGACAAAAGGTGCTGCACGCCTCCCCCGCTGCACAGAACTCAGCCGGGGCGAGCGGCTGGTGGTGAATCAGCGTGTGCTGATGCAGGATCAACGATTTTGCGAAGAAGGATCCGACGTGGCCGCTCGTCATCTCGGTCGGCAACGCGACCGCGGCTTGCGGGGCGACCAAGATGCCGCGGAAGGCGCTTTGAATCGCGATCGGCGTCGCGGAGGCCACACCGAACAGGATGTTCGTGCGGCTCGGATCGAGTTCGACGGTCGAACCGCTGAACGTGAAGCTATTCTTGACGTAGATGAATACGGGACCGGTGGTATTGTCGACGTCGAGGATGGCCTGCGGATCGAGGCTCAGCGAGCCAAAAAAGTAGGTCCCGCTGCGCAATTTCAAGTGGGAACGCGATTTTACCGCGATGTTCCCGTAGCTACCCGGCTCGATGGTTTGCGCGTTGTCCGGTTCGATGTTGCACGTGCCTCGATTGAGGGATGGGAACAGCACGGGCCAACTGATCAGATCGAGCGGCTTCAGACTCGTGAATTGCGAAACCACGCCGTCGACACCGGCGCCGGCTTGCTTGGTCAGGTCGGCAGCTGTCTTGAGCAAGCCATACACGTGCGCACTGCTACGAAGATCCATGCCCAGAGGTTCGCTGTACGCGTTCTGAACTCGAGCGGACACACCAAGCGAGGTTCGATTCGTCGCGCCGACGCTCGACACTGAGGCGAAGCCCCCGCCGTCCTTCACGACCTGCACGCCATCGTCGAGCGTGAGCGAGCCACCCGCGGTCGACAAAGCCACGCTCTCGCGAGGCACGCCGCGCGGGAGCTGAATGCTAAAGGTGAAGGCAGTGTTGGGCGTGCTCGCTGGCGGTGGGCTGAAAACACAAGGGCCCGCGGCTGCGGCACTGCCACCCGCGCCGGCACCGCCAGCGCGCCCAGCAGAGCCACCCGCGCCTGACATGCCACTCGTTCCGCCGCGGCCGCCGGAGCCACTGGCGCCAGCAGCAGCGCCAGCCTTGCCCCCGCCGCCGGACGAGCCGCCCGCGCCACCCGAACCCGAGCCGCCCGTGCCAAACGTCAGGGCGTCGACATGGCCCGGAACAGCGAAGGGATTGTTGGGATTGTACGCGGGGTTCGGGCTGAACCCGAGGTCGATGGTGGCGACGAGATCGTGGTAGGTGCGGGTCGAGAGCGCGCTCACGTCCGCGGCGGGCAAAGTGAACGTAATCTGTTGCCAGGTGCCGGTCGGACTGCCATTCGTGAACCGGACCGGGCCGTAGTACTGGCTGTAGATCCCCGCCGTGGGTGAGTTGAGGCGAAGACCCACTTGGCCTTGGTAGCTGAGGCCCGCGAGGTACGCGGGCAGCCAAACCGAAAGCTTGACCTGGTTGGTGATCGGGCCGAGCGATGAAAGCGGAATACTGCTGATCGTCGCGCTACTCGCAGTGACCGCGAACGCCGCGGACTTCGCACCCTCGATGTGCGGTGTCCCCGACTGGAGCTTGACGCCGGTAGCCAGCCAATCTCCGCCCGATCCGGAAACGCCTTCGAAACCGAGCACCCGCGTCTGAGTCGACGACAGCTCCTGTCTCACGGCATCGACACTGTCGGAAGACGCCATGCGATCTCCACTGCAGGAGAGCGCGCTGCAAAGCGCTGCCAAACCACCCACTACACCCGAACGCCAAAGCTCTTTCACGCAAGCCTCCGCAAATCCACGCTAAATCGCCGCTACCATCGCGAGACGCCTTTACTCAGACACCCATCGGCGACCCCACCGGCCTGGTTGCTAAAATAGTCGCCGAGGCACTCGCACCGGGTCTTGAGGATGGATCCCCGGCTCATGCACGCGGCTGCGCTGCCGCAGCCCACGCGTTGCGTCATCACTCGATCCCCCGCCAGCGCGGAGTTCATACCCGTCACCTCACAGGTGACACCAGAACGGGGAACAAGTTCAACGAAACGAACAAACAAAGCAAGGATGTTCGGCATCGTTGATCACCAAATCTCGTCCCTCGCACGCGAGGTTCCGGCCGCAAAGCGCGCGGCATCAGCACTGTCGAATTCCGACAGACGTGCGAGTCGGCTGTGCGCGGAGACAGATGGCGTCGCTATGCGCGGAGCACTAGGGCGCGAAACGCGCGCAGCGCTGGGTCGGCCTCGGTGCGCTCGTGCCAAACCAGGTTGATCATCGCGCTGACGGGATGTAGCGGAGTCGCGACCGCGCGTAGACCGAGGGGTGCCGCGAGTGTTTCGAGCAGCGTGCCGGGCAGCGAGGCGACCAGATCGGTGTTTGAGACGAGCGCCGCGGCCGCACTGAAATTCGGCACAAAAACCGCGATATCGCGTGCGATGCCCAGCTCCGCGTAGCTCGCGGCGAGTGGGCGGCTGCCTCTGCCGGGCGACACGTGCACTTCCACGTGCTTGAGTCCAGCAAGCACCTTTTTCGATACCCGTGCTTTCGCTGTGGGGTGACCCGCGCGCGCGACGAGCAGAACCTGCTCTTCGTAGAGCGGCTGCAAGTGGATGCCAGGACCGGGCTCACCCACGCCGATCAAGACGTCAGCCGCGCTTCCGGCTAGCCCCCCGGCAGCGTGGAGCGTGTCGATGCTGAGCACGCGCAAGCGCGCACGCGGCATTTCTCGGGCGAGCACTCGGACCACGCGCGGCAGCCGTGCCCACTGCCCGACGTCGGCGACGGCGAGCGAGAACACGCGGTCGCAGGTCGACGGCTCGAACTCCCGCGCGCTCAGCGCGCGGTCGAGCTCGCCGAGCGCGCGCGCCAGCACGGGCTCGAGCTCGGTCGCCCGGGGCGTCGGCACGATGCCGCGCCCGCTGCGAATCGTGAGTGGGTCATCCAGGGCCACTCGCAGGCGAGCGAGGGCGTTGCTGACCGCGGAGGCGGTCACGTTCAGGCGCTTTGCCGCGCGCGCCACGTTGCGTTCGCGCAGTACGGTGTGAAGCACCAGCAGCAGGTTGAGGTCGATCCGGGATAGACTCATGCCTGGTGATGATTTAGCTCACGAATCGTAACTGGCCATGAGTATTGGCAGGACTTAGAAACGAGAGCGATGGCTCAACAATCCTGGGCAAGCATCGTTCTGGTTCTGAGTGGCGCTCTCAGCGCCTGCTGCCGGGGCGAGGCCGTAGGCAATCGAGAAAGAAGCACCCCCATGTCCAACCTGACTCAGTCAGCCAACAAAGACGTCGTCCGTCGGCTGTTCGAAGACGGTCTGAATCGCGACCAAGCGAGCGTTTTCGAGCAGCTCGTCGGAAATGACTATGTCGACACGAGCGGCGAGCGCGGACCGAACGCGTTCAAGCAACTGACGAGCCGCCTACGCACGGCCTTCCCAGATCTCAAGTACACCCTCGAACAGATCGTTGGCGAAGGCGACCAGGTCGCCGTGCGCTGGCACTGGACCGGGACCCACCGGGGTCCCTTCCGAGGCGTACCGCCCAGCGAGCGTTCACTCACCAACACCGGCTGCGCGATCTTCAGCGTGCGTGACGGTCAGATTGTCGCCGCGGCTCTCGAGACCGATCGCCTCGGTTTCCTTCAGAGCATCGGCGTCGTGCCGCCGAACGAGGTGCTGTTCAAGCCGCCTGCGCCGATCGGTTCGACGCCATCCGTACCGGCCAAGTGAGCTGCCCCCCCGGGGGCCGCGCCGAGATCCCTCGCATTCCGCGTCAAATCCGCCGCACGCTCGCCACCCGGCCCGCGCTCAGGGCGACCGTTTCTAACCTACTGTTTTGTTTCGCACTTTGAACTAGCCTCGCCGGGGTTCGGGGCCAGCGCCTCGACCAGCTCCCGCGAGTAAAAAATGATCCCTGGCTTCGGTAAAGCGACGATCGTCATCGGTAGTGCTCCGCATTGCGACATCCGGCTGGGCGCGCCAGGGGTCGCGCCCGAGCACGCGCGGATCGAGCACCGCGGGGGCGGCAGCTTGGTGTTCATCGACAATGGCGCGGGCCCTTCGTTCGCGGGTGGCGCGCCGCTGGCGCCGGGCGCGAGCGCGCCGTTCGATTTCCATACCGAGTTCGCGGTGGGTCAGGCGCCGGTGCCCAAGGCGCACCCGGCGATCACGTTGATGCTGCTCGAGCGAGGCAAGGCGCCGTTCACGCCCGGGCAGCTGGTGTTCGGGCGCGACCCGGCGCGCACGAACATCACCATTCATCACCCGAACGTCTCCAGCCATCACGCGACGTTCACGCTCAATCCGCTAAGCGTGATCGATCACAACTCGACCAGCGGCACCTGGCTGAACCAGCAGCGCTTGGCACCGAATCAAGCGCAAACGCTAGACCCGCGTTCGTTCGTGGCGCTCGGACCGGTCGCGGTGCCGGTCGATCTGGTGCTGCACTTGGCCGGCTTGTTGGCTGCTGGCGGGCCCGGCACTTCTGCGGCCGCCGCCGTGGGTCCATTGCCAGGCACCGCGCTCGCTCCGCAGCACCCGGGAGAGCCCGTAGCGGCCGATCGCGTTTCGAACGCGACGCCGCGGCCGAAGCACAAGACCGTGGTCGGCCAAATCCGCGTGGCGGACCAGAGCGGTGGCACCAAGAGCATCGGTCGCACGCCAGAAAACGACATTCAGATCCCGCATCCGCAGGTGTCGAGTCGGCACGCGGTGCTGCACGTCAGCGCGGGTCAGCTGTTCATCGAGGACAAGGGCAGCGCCAACGGCACGTACGTGCGCGGCCAGCGCATCCCAGCCAATCAGCGCGTCCCCGTGCAAAACGGCGAGAAGGTCCTGATTGGGCCGATGCCGCTCTTGCTCCAAGCGGCGGGCGGTGAAATCGCGGTCGTGGTCGAGGATGCGGCCAATTGGGAAGGTCGACCGCTGTATGAAATCGAGGCCTGGGATCTGCTCATGCAGGTGCCCGATCGCGATAACCCCGGCGAGCTCAAGACGCTGCTCGATCATGTGAGCTTCAAGGCGCTTCCCGGTGATCTGATCGCGCTGATGGGCCCCAGCGGCGCGGGTAAGACCACGCTGCTCTTGACGCTCAACGGCTACCTGCCGCCGTCAGCCGGCCAGGTGCGGATCAACGGCGAAGATCTGTACGCCATCTACGACGCGCTGCGCGGATCCATCGGCTACGTGCCGCAGGATGACATCGTGCATCCGGAGCTCACGGTCTGGGAAGCCGTACGCTATAGCGCCAAGTTCCGCTTGCCGCCGGATTATTCGGAAGAGGAAATCGAGCGCCGCGTGCAAACCACGCTCGCGCAGCTGGGCTTGGAGAACGTCGCGCATCTGCAGATCGGCAAGCCGGAGAAGAAGGTGCTGTCGGGCGGGCAGCGCAAGCGCGTCAACATCGCGATGGAGCTGGTCACCGATCCGGTGATCATGTTCTTGGATGAGCCGACCAGCGGTTTGGCCGCAGATGACACGGCGGCCTTGGTGCAGCTGCTCTCCGAGCTGGCCAAGCAGACCGGCAAGACGATCATCACCACCATTCATCAACCGGCCAAAGAAGAGTTCGAAAAGTTCAACTTGGCCCTGATTTTGGGCCCGGGCGGCTTGCTCACCTTCTACGGCTCACCCAAAGACGGCTACGGATTTTTCGGCTCTTGGCTGCAGCGCCAAGGCAAGCCGAACACGGTCGACAATCCGCGCGACATGTTCGACATGTTGAATCAGCGCGAACGCCCGATCTTTGACGCGATGCGCGCGCAGAATCCGAACGCGCCGCGCTATGCCGCGCGCGCGCAAGCGGCGCGCGAGTGGAACGCCGAGTACCTCAATCCGCAAAACCCGGTCTTTCAGAAGATGTTCTCCGGCCGCCGCGCGGTCGGCACGCCGACCGATCAACGCGGCGTGCCCGGTGGCCGCGGCGGCACCAGCGGCCAGTTCTTTCTGCTCTTCAGCCGCTACTTCAAGATCAAGATGCGGGATGTCGGCGGCACGGCGATCATGCTGCTGCAGGCGCCGATCATCGGCGTGCTTTTGGCGCTGGTCTTCGGCGGTCAGAAAGACGCCATTCCGTATTGGTGTTTGGGCGCCCTGCAAGAGCTGGCGCGCAAATCAGGCGGCGTGGGCGATGGCCTCACGCAGACCTTGAACAGCATGCAAACCACGCCCGACCATTCGGGCTCGATCTTCTTCGTGGTGGTCGCGGCGGTCTGGTTCGGCACCAGCAACGCTGCCCGCGAAATCGTCAGTGAGCGGGCGATCTACATGCGCGAGCGCATGGTGAACCTGGGCCTGTTCAATTACATCTTCTCCAAATTCCTGCTGCTCAGTCTGTTTTGCGTGATCCAGTGCACGGTGCTGCTGGCGATTGTGTTCTTCTCGCTCGGCTATTCGGGCGGGCCGTTGGCCTTCGGGGTCTCGCTCTTGACCCTGGTCGTGACCGCCATGAACTCGGTGGCGGTCGGCTTACTGGTCAGCACGCTAGTCGGCAGCGGTGAAGCGGCCATGGCGCTCACGCCGATCGCGCTCATCCCGCAGGTCGTGCTCGGGGGCTTGATGGTGCCCATGACGACCAACTCCTTGCTCGAGCTGCCGATGTATTTGATGCCCGCACGCTGGGGCTTCGAGGGCTTGGTCGCGCAAGAGCGCTTGGCCGTGCTGGCTAACCCCGCTTGGGTGATCGACATCAAGAAGCCGGACCTGACCAGCGTCGAGAACTTCATCACTGCGGGGCGTTTCCGCTGTGCGGAAGCCCAAATCGCCAGCTCGGATTTCATGGGCGCTTGGGGGTTCAAGTATTACAACTTGCCCTGGCTCCCACCCGTGGTGCTGGCGGGCATGATGTTCTTCGTCTTGATCGTGATCTTGATCGTGCTCAAACGGCGGGACGCGATCTGAGAGCCATGCGCCGCGTAGCCTGGCTCGCCTCTGCTTGCGCGCTGGCGCTCGCACTGCTGGGGCACGCCGCGCACAGCGGCGGTGCCGAAACCCCGCCCGCAGTGGTTGCGGTCGCGGTCGACGCAAGCAGCGATGCGGGCACGCCGCCCGCGCCTACCCTGCCGACGCAGATCGCGGTCACAGCGCCGAACTACGAGCTGCTGGACGCTGGCTCGGATCGCCCGATCCGGGTCTTGCCAGCCCAAAATCCCGGTCAGAGTCGGCGCGTGCTGGTGTACCTGCACGGCTATTGCGGAGACGTGAACGCGGTAGGTGCGTTCGTGCCGACCGCTGCCGCGCATGGCGCGCTGATTGCTCTCCTCGGCGATAAACCCTGCACCGGCAAGAAAGACAAGCCGGGCCGCTTCAAGTGGAGTGGCGACACGCGGGGCCTGGATCAACGCATCCAGCGCGCCATCCGGCTGGTCAATCGCACACATCAGTGGGACTTGGACGGCAACGACGTGACGCTGTTCGGCTATTCCCAGGGCGCCGTGCGCGCCGAAGCGCTCGTGCGTTACTACGGCAAGCGCTACCCGAGAGTGATCTTGGGTGGGCCACCGCGGCGGCTTTCCGTGGATCATTTCAAAAAGGTGCAGGCGATCGCGATCTTCGGCGGGGAGCTGGAAAACACCAGTGACATGCAGAGCGGCGCGGACGACTTGATCGCGGCCGGCTTCCAGGCTCGCTTTTTTCTGCTGCCAGGCGTCGATCACGGCGATTTCGGCGGTGAACTCGCCGGAAATCTGGCGCTGTCCGAAATCTTGGATTTCGTCTCCACGCCCGCGGCCGCACCCACACCGGAGCCAGCCGCGCCCACCAAGATCGCACAGTGAGCGCAGTGAAAATCGGGGTACGTTCGCTGATCCGGCCCGGCCGCTGCCGGTGCGCAGCCTTCTGGCCTTCCCCAGGGACAGCGTCTACCCTAGGCGCCCGATGGGAATGACTGTGGTCTGTCAGGCGTGTGGCGCGCGCAGGACGCTGCCAACTTCGCTTTACGACACCCGCGTTCGCGGAAAAATGGTCAACATTCCCTGCAAGAACTGCGGGCAGGCCATCTTGGTCGACGGCACGGTGCCGCCCCCGCCGGGTACCGAGCCGGACGCCGAGCTACCGCCGGCCATCCCCAAGCAGGCCCCGCTGCCAGTCATCGAGAGCTCGGACGAGCAGTACGCCCAGGCAATCGTCGGGCCAGCGCGCGAAAAAACCATCAGCCACGTCGACGGGCCGATTTCGGAACGCGGGCCGAGCGCCCGAATTGGGCGCTACGCGCTGTTCGAGCAGTTTGCATCCGGCGGCATGGCCACGGTCCACTTCGGTCGGCTCGACGGTGCGGGCGGCTTTTCGCGGGTGGTCGCGATCAAGCGCCTCTTGCCGCACCTGGTCGCCAATCGCGAGTTCACGGACATGCTGCTGAACGAAGCGCGGCTCGCCGCCCGCGTGCGTCACCCAAACGTCGTGGCCACGCTGGACGTGGTCGCCTCCAAGGGCGACGTGCTACTCGTGCTCGACTACGTCGAGGGGGAGGCGCTGAGCACGCTGTGCCGCGCGCAAGCCAAAGAGAAGCGCGAACTGGTACCGATTCCGATCGCCGTCGGCATCATGCAAGACGTGCTTCACGGCTTGCTGGCGATTCACGAAGCGACCGATGAAAAGGGCCGCGCACTCGATCTGGTGCACCGTGATATTTCTCCACCCAACGTCCTGGTCGGCGTCGATGGCGTGGCACGCGTGCTCGATTTCGGCATCGCCAAGGCCTTGCAGCATCTGGACGAATCGATCACCGGCCGGCGCATGGGCAAGATGGGCTACATGTCTCCCGAGCAGATCCGCGGTGACAGCCTGACCCAACGCTCGGACGTGTTCTCGGCCGGGATCGTGCTCTGGGAACTTTTGTGTATGCGCCGCCTGTTCCAAGCGGACAAGCCCGAGGAGCGCATGGAGAGCATCTTACGCGGCGACTACCCGAGCCCGCGCTCGCTGCGGGAAGACGTGCCGCAAGAACTGAACGACGCGGTGATGAAGGCGCTCGAACGATCGCCCGACGCCCGTTTTTCCACCATTCGTGAGTTCTCCGAAGCGCTCGAGTCCGCGCCGCGCGCCGCGCGCCGAGAGATCGGCGAATGGGTGAGCGAGCTGGCGCAGAGCGCGCTCGCCGAGCGCACGCGCATGGTCGCGGTGTTGGAGAATTGGTCGGAAGGCCCGCAAATTCCGCTCAGCTCCAGTCCGTTTGCGTCGGAGATCCCGCCGCCGGTCGCGGCCGGATCCTGGCCGCCACCCAGCGCGGTCAGCGACCCCACGCCGATCTCGAGCACGCCGCGCGAGAATTCGAGCGCAAACGCCACGGCGTTGGCGAAGGCAACGGCGCCCGAGCCGCCGCCCGCGCGTTCGACGAACGGGCTGGTCTGGCTCTTGCTCGCGGTGATCGTGGCTATGATCGTGGGCTACGTCGCGAACCGTTGAGCCTGGTTCAGCGCTAACCGACTTGCCAGCGAAGCGCTACCAGCCGCCCTTGTCGTCGTCGGCCTTTTTCTTCGCGGGCGCGGCCGCGGGGACCTCTGCGCCGGCTTTGTCGCTCACGGGCGCTGCCACTGCCGCCGGTAGGGCTGACGCGGCCGGTTCGGGTGCTGCCTCGTCCTTTTTGGGACAAGCCGACAGCAGAGCCGCACATGAAATGAGCGCCGCAACGCGGGCGACATCGACGAATCGCATACCGAGAATCCTCCGGGGCTCAGACCACCACGGGTCACTCCAGTTGCAAAGCGAAAACGCCGGGCCCGTGGTATACCCGCGCCTCCGGCGGAAGTGAGATGCTGGGCGACCTTGAGCAATGGCGCGCAAGCGGTATCTGATCATCGGCGACGGTGCGGCTGGGTTGACCGCCGCGGCCAGTCTTCGACACGCCGACGCTGAAGCCGTGATCGGCGTATTCAGCGACGAGCCGGTGCCAGGCTATTACCGCGCCGCCCTGACCAATTATCTTTTGGGTGAGTTGCGCGAAGATCAATTGTTCGCGGTGGCCCCGGATTTTTACCAGCGCTACGGGATCCATCGCATCTACACGCGCGTGGTCGGGGTCGACGCGGCGCGCTCGGCGGTCTGGTGCAGCACCAGCCCCGAACCCACCGCCTACGACCACTTGCTGGTGGCGTCCGGCGCACGCGCACGCGCTCCGTCCTTCGAAGGAGCGCATCTGCCGGGCGTGCTCACCCTGCGCACGATCGCCGACGCGCGTCAGGTGTACGACGCAGTGCGCTTGCGCGGGCTCAAGACGGCCGTGGTCTTGGGCGGCGGCGCGCTGGGCCTGGAGTGGGCGCATGCTCTGCTGGAACACGACGTGAAAGTCACGTTGATCGAACGCGCGCCGCGCTTCTTGCCGGGCGCGCTCGACGAGGTAGCTTCCGATCTGCTCGCCGCCCGCCTGCGCAAAGCGGGCATCGACGTGCTGTTCAACGATGAAGTCCGCGCCGTGCACGCAGGACCACGCGGTGTCGCCGGCGTGAGCTTGGCGTCTGGGCGTGGCGTGGCTTGTGAGCTGGTGGCAGCCGCATTGGGCGTGCTGCCCAACTCCGAATTTCTGGCCAATACTGGGCTCAACCTCGCGCCGAACGGCGCCGTCGCCGTCAGCAGCCGGTTGCAGAGCTCCGTGGCCAACATTTGGGCCGCGGGGGATGTGGCCAACGTCGCCGGACAGTGGCTGGCGCTCTGGGAGCCGGCACGCTTGCAGGCGCGCGTGGCCGCACAAAACATGCGCGGCGGCGACGTCGAGCACCAACCGGGTACACACTACTTCGCCACGCGGCTATTCGATCTCGACTTTGCCCGCCTAGGCCAGATCGAACGCCGCGAAGGCAGAGAAGAGTTGATCGATTTTCCGCGTGGCACCGGCCAGATCGCCTATCGCAAGTTGGTCGTCGAGGGCGGCAAGCTGATCGGCGCGCTGATGATCGGCGAACGAGCGCTACGCGTACGCGCCATCGGTCGTAACATGAAGCGGCTAATCGACGCCGCGGTCGATGTCAGCGAGATCAAGCAGCGCTTGCTCGAACCGAGCTTCGACGTCGAAGCTTGGCTCGAACGCAAGAAGCTGGTCGAACGCCCCGAACCACCGCGTAAGACGATCGTCTTTGCCGAAGCCAAGCTGAAGCGCACGCAGGCGCTGCGCCTGAACAGCGCTGCGGCCACCGGCGCCATGTCCGAATTTTTGGCGCCACAGTCGAGCGCTACCGTGGCACTACCCAGCGTGGCTACTCCGACCAAGCACAGCGAACGCACGACCGCCTTACCGAGCGGCCTGCTCGGCGCAGCGGTCGGCGGGCGCACCACGGCGCTGCCGAGTGGACCCCGCAAAACGCGCGTACTCTCGATTGGCCTGCACGCGGAGGCCGCGCCCGAAGCGAGAGGCAGTCTCGCGCCGATCGATGCGCGGCTCGAGTTCCAAGGGCGGGCGCTGCCGATCAGCTCGTCGGTCACCAACCTCGGACAGTCCCCGGAATGTCAGATCCCGCTCTCCGACCCCAGCTTGAGCGCCTTTCACGCGCAACTGGTACGCCACGATTCGGGCCTGTACTTGCGCGATCTCGGCAGTAGCAGCGGCACTTGGGTGAACGGACAATGCCTATTTGGCCCGCACGCGCTGCGCGATGGCGATCGGATTCGGGTAGGCCAGCTCGAGCTGTTATTTCGTTCCGCGGCGCTACCGCGCCTGAGTCTGCATGAGGCGAAGCAAAAGAGCTTGTCAGGTCCTCGCCTGGAGGTGCGGTCCGGCGGAGCTCTGGGGTTGAGCTTCGCGCTGGGCCCGCAGCCCATGTTGCTCGGCAGCTCGCCTGCGTGCAGCGTACGCTTCACCGATCCGAGCGTCAGCCCGCACCACGCCGAGCTGCGCAGCGCCGGGGCAACGCACGTACTGACCGATTTGGGCAGCTCTGGCGGCAGCTACGTGCGGGGCGGGCGGCTGGTGCCGCAAGCACCCGTGGCGCTCAACGAGGGCGACTGGCTCCGTTTCGGCGCGGTCGACGTCGTGTACACCAGCGCCGCTCGCCTGGATGCACTCGCCAGTTTGCGCCCCAGCGCTCGTCTGGTCGTGACCTCCGGCACCGATTCGGGCAAAACGGCGAGCGTGGGCGAGCGCCTGCTCGTCGGCAGTGATCCGGCGTCGGGGCTGGTCCTGACCAGTGTCTCGGGACCACAGCTCGAATTGTGCACGCACAACGCTCGCTATTGGGTGCGTGATTTGAGCGGCGGACGCGCTTTTCGTGCAGGCTCGGCGATCAGCGCGGAATTTAGCGAGATCCACAACGGAGATCTGTTGCTGATCGGCGGCACGGTGATGCTCAGCTTCGAGGAGGGCACATGAACGACGCCGAACAGCGGCTACGCCTGCGTGTCGAGGCCGAGTCGATGGCCTGCATCGGCTGCAATGATTGCCTTTTGGCTTGTCCCATCACGCAGTCCAAATCAGTCACCATCGCCGAGCTGAACGCGGCCATCTTCCTGCCGACGATCGATAGCCGACACGTGGCCGAGTTCGTGACCGCTTGCACCCAGTGCAAACAATGCGTGCCCGCCTGCCCGTCGGACCTGAACCGCGCCGAGATGGTTCTGCTCAACAAGCTGAAGGTCGAAAACAGCGTCTCTGATTTCGAGCTCTCGCTGCAGGCGCGCACCACCACCTTCCCTTCGGGCATGAAGCTCGACGCCTTGGCGCAAAAGCTGACGCAGCTCGAGCTGTTCGCCGGCACCAACGCGCAGGCGCTACGGCGGCTGATCTTGAAGTCGACCTTGCGCATGCTCGTGCCCGGCGAAACCCTGTGCCAAGAGGGCGAATTCCACGAGCGTTTGTCGGTCGTGCTGGAGGGCTCGCTGGAGCAGACCTCGCGTGGCGCGCGCGGCGAACGGATTCACATCCTGGTCATCGGACCCGGCGCCTTCTTCGGGGAAATGGGCGTCTTGGCCGACGCCGCGGAGCCCTTTGGAGTGAGCGCACGCGAACGCTCGATCGTGCTCGAGGCACCCAAAGTTGCGGTCCTCGCGCTGATGGACCTCTGTCCGGATTTCGGAGACGCGCTGCAGTCTCTGTACGCGCGGCGCGCACTGTTCAGCTATGCGCGACAACCGCGCGGCCTGGGTGCGTTGCCGGAAGCCGCGCTCGAAGAGCTACTCGGCGGGGCCGAGTTGGTGCTGGTGCCGGCCGGTTCAGTGCTGTTCAGCGCCGGTGAGGCGCCGCGTGATTTCTACCTGGTCCGGAACGGCTTTTTGCGCGCGCGGCGCGATGCCGCCACGGGCCCGCTGGTGTTGACTTATTTTCGGGAAGGGAACGTGTTTGGGGTGCTCGGCTTGCTGCATCGCGATCCGGCGCACAGGTACAGCGTCGAAGCCGTCAGCCGCGCGGAGGTGATCCGCATTCCGGGCGCATTGCTCGGCCAAGTGTTGGCTCGCCACCCTGGCGCCTACGGGCCGCTATTGAGCGGATTCGAGGCCGAGCAATTGGCTCGCACCTTGGACGTAGGCGCACTGCCGCCGCCCCCCGTCAGCGGCGATCGGGCTAGCCTCTCCGCACGCCCTTCTCTCCCCCCCGTGGGCAGCGCGCGCATCGGCGAGGAAACTCGCTCACCGATGGCGGAGGGCGTGCTGATGGAAGCCGGCCTCGCCAGCGGTCGAGAAGTGCTGGTCATCGACCAGACCCGCTGCACCAGCTGCGGCAATTGCATCGACGCCTGCCAACGCCGGCACGGCTACAGTCGGCTGCAGCTGCGGGGGATCCAGGTCGACACTTACATGTTTCCCACGGCTTGCCGCCACTGCAGCGATCCAGCCTGCCTGATGTGCAGCGTCAACGGCATCGTGCGCTTGCCCAGCGGCGAGATCAAAATCATCAAGGACAATTGCATTGGCTGCGGCGCGTGCGCCGAGCGTTGCCCGTACGGCAACATCAGCATGCACCCCGTCGAGCAAGAGAAACCCGGATTTTTCCCGAGTTTGCTCGATTTTCTCGCCGGCAAGCGGGCGCGCAAAGAGGCGCTCGACGCGCTCGATCCGAAGGTGCAACGCATCGCGGTGAAGTGTGATTTGTGCGCGGGCCATCACGACTACGCTTGCGTCACGGCCTGTCCGGTCGCCGCCGCCTTCCGCGTCGATCCGGGGCGCGTCGTGGCAGATCCGAATCGGGGCATGTGAGTGGCCGCGTCTTCCCTCACTCGCCGCCTGCGCTTGTTCGAACGACAGTGGCCTTGGTTGACGTTTTCGGCGCTGGCTGCGCTGCTGACCGCCGCAGTGGTGGCCGCGCTCGATGCCGGCGTACTCGAGAGCTACGAGCTGTTCCCCAGCGTCACCCGCGGTTACACCTTCACCGGCGTGCTGCTGGGCGTGAGCTCTCTCGCGCTGTGCGGCGTCAGCTTCTTCTATGCGCTGCGCAAGCGCGGCTTGCAGGAACAGCTGCCGTTCGGCAAGAGCACGATGACGGCCTGGCTCTGGGCCCACGTGTACTTTGGCCTTTTGGCTCTGTTGACCGCGGGCGTGCACGCCGGCTACGGCCTGCTCTCGCTGCATGTTTCTGCCGGAAAGCTGGCCTTTTTGGCGCTATTCGGGATCGTGATCAGCGGTCTCGTGTGGCGCGTGATCTACGCGGTCGTGCCGCGCTTGGCCGCGCGGGACGTGGGCAACTACTCCGCCGGCGCCAGCACCGCCCGAGCGGATGCGGTTTCGGTGGAGATCGAAAAGCTGACCGCGGGAGGCTCGGCGCGCTTCCACGAACTCAAAGCCTGGGCGCTGAGCACGACGCCGAGCGACATTCAGATTCGGCAGGCGGCGGCCAGCTTGCCCCCAGAGGAACAGCAGCGCTTCATCGATGTGACCGCGCTCAGCCTGATCCGCGAGAAGGCACTCGAGCGCGCGCGCAAGCAGGCTCGCTACGGATTTTTGCTGCAAGGCCTGCGCATCGCGCATGTGCCGCTGAGTTTGTCGTTCCTGGTCGCGGTGCCGGTGCATCTGTTCTTCGCCTACGACGTGCCCGCGCGTGCTTTGCCGCTCGGCACGGTCTCCGGCAGCAGCCTGGGCGGCTTCGAGACCGCGGAGAAGTGCAAGGATTGCCACGCGCGCGCGGTGAGGGAGTGGCAAGGCTCGATGCACGCGCACGCCATGACCAGCCCGCTCATGATCGCTCAGAGCAACCAGGTGCTCCGGAGCGTGTTGGCCCAGGCCCCATACCCAGATCCCAAGCGCATTTGCGTCAATTGTCACGGTCCGATCGGCGCCGCGCTGACCAGCGGCACGACTCTGCCGCTGACTTCGGACTCCGCGTTCAGCGAGAACGCGCTGCTCAACGAAGGCATCTCTTGCGCCGTCTGCCATCAGTGGGACGGCACACCCGAAACGGCGAGCGGCGGACTGTCGCGTTTTCAAGATGGCCTACGGCCAGGCCACACGTATTTCGGGGCGTTCAACGACCCGGTCGGCAACTCGTTCCATCAGAGCCGAGCCACCGCTACGTTCCGCAAGCCTGACCAGCTGTGCAGGAATTGCCACTCGGTCGAGTACGACAAGAACGGCGATGGCCAGCTGCATCGCGGACCCGATCTCGTCCTGCAAACCCTGTTCGAAGAGTGGGAAGAGTATCGGAGCCACGGTGGTCCGGCAGACTGCGTCAGCTGCCACATGCCGCTGGTGAACGAGACACGCGCCGCCGAGAACGCCGTCATCCCGTTCGAACAAGATAGCCAAGCCCCGCCGCGCCAAGTGCACGACCACTCGTTCGTGGGCGCCGACTATCCGCTCGACGACAGTGCCGCCCAGCAAGCGCTGCGGCCTGCACGAGAAGCCTTGCTGCGCAGCGCGGCCAGGCTCTCGCTCAGCCCTGGTTCGCTCAAATCATCGGCCAACTCGCTCGACTTTACGGTGGAAGTCAGCAACGTCGGCACCGGCCACCACTTGCCGGGCGGCTTCGCCTTCGTGCGTCAGATGTGGCTCGAGATCAGCCTGCTCGACGCTGCCGGCGCGCTGCTCAATGGCTCCGGTCGAGTCGCCAACGCGGTGGACGACCTGTGCGACAGCTCGATCTTGGACGACCCCCAAAATCCGATGCGTGCCTTTTCGAAGGGCTGCACGAAGAGCGATCCCATGCTGGTCAATTTCCAGCAGATGCTGGTCGACCATGCGCAGCCCAAGCAGGGCGCGAACGGTACACCGCTGCTCGATACGCGCGGCGAAGCCCTGCTCGAGGGCGCCCCGGGTGCGCGTGAGACCGCGATTCAAACCTTGACGGCCGGCGCAACACCGCGCATCAGGCCCTTCGACAAAAAGCCGACCGCGCCCCTCGCCGCGGGCGCAGCGCAGGTGTTTCCCTATGCCTTTCCGCGCGGCCTAGGCAACGCGGTCAAGACACTGCGCGTGCGCTTGATGTTCCGCGCCAGCCCGCCCTACTTCTTGCGCGCGTTGGGCGTGGGAGAACTCGCCGATCACCTGGAGCTCACGGAAATGGCGCGCCTGGAAGTGGCGACCCCTTAGCCATCAGCGCAAACGCTTCAGCCATGACTAGGCCAATAGATCTAGGCCGACATCCGAGCTGGGTCTTTGAACCTTTGCTACGCCGAGGCGCTCCAGGTGCGCGAGCACTTGCAGCACGCACGCCTCGTCCCAAGCGTCGCCCAAGATCTGCAAACCAACGGGCATGCCATTCTTGTCGCTGCCCACTGGCGCCACACCCGCGGGCACGCCGGTGACGTTGGCCAGGAAGGCGAAGCGACACATCGCGTCGAGCAGAGGCGGGTCGATGAAACCCAAGCGTGCCTCTTCCTCGCTCACCGGGGGTGCGCTGACCGCGGTCGCGGGCATCGCGATCACGTCCACTTGGCGGAGCGCGTCCGCCAGCTCGAGCCGCAGCTTGGCGCGAATTCGCTGGGCGTCCACGTAGTCGTCCGGGCGGAACGCTTCTAGACCGGCCAAAAACAGCTGCATGTCCTGGCCAAGCTCATCCATGTGGTAGGCGCGGATCTGGCTCATGGCGGTGAAGGCTTCGACGCCGATCGTCAGGTAGCCGATGGGAGCCGCAAAACGTGCCAAGCGCAGCTTGACGCCGACCATCACTGCGCCCGCGCGTTCGAGCGCGTCGAGCGCTTCGCGACCGGGCCCCGCAACGTCGTCGGCCAGTGACGCCCAATCGTCTTCGTCGATGCCGATGCGCAAGCCGCGCACCCCGCGCCCGAGCGCTCGTGTGAAGGCGCCCTGGCCGGTGAACGGCGCGACGGCGGACGCGGGATCGCCTGCGTCCGTTCCGCTCGCGTACTCGAGAAACGACGCCAAATCGCGCGCGGAGGCGCCGATCGGCCCCAAGTGCACGACCGACGTCGCGCCCGGTAAGCCGTGGCCGGTCTGCGGCACGCGCCCGTAGGTGGGCTTCAGGCCGAACACCCCGCACAGGGCAGCTGGAATGCGAATCGAACCGCCGCCATCGCAACCGACCGACAGCGGCGTCACTCCGGTTGCCACCGCCACTGCCGAACCGCTGGAGCTGCCACCCGGCAAGCGCCGCACATCGTGAGGATTTCTGGGCATGTGGCGGTGCGTATTGCCGCCCAGCGGCGAGAGACCAAATTCGGTCATCGGGGTCTGGCCGATCACGATCGCGCCGGCAGCGCGCAAGCGCGCGACCGCAACCGCGTCCGCGCTGGCCACCGCGCGCCGCAAACAATTGGAGCCCATACGCGTCACGAAACCACGGGTGTCGATCTCCTCCTTGATAGCGATCGGTACGCCCTCGAATTCGCTGCGGGCGCTGCCTACGGCAAAACGGCGCGCGCTGTCGTGCGCTGCGCGCAGCGCCGGCTCGTCGTCGTAGCCACACAACGGGCCGAGCGTCGGCACCCGCCCCGCCAAATTGCGCGCGTGCGCAAGGGACCGAGTCACGACTTCGACCGGATCCGCGAGGCCGTGGCGGTAAGCGTCGGCAAAGCTCGCAACCGACCGCGGCCAACTGGTTGCCGGCGGCAGCGCCAACTCTTCGGATGTCCGCTGGTGGTGAGCACGCGCGCACAGCGGCGCGTGCGAAAAAGGCAGCGGCGCGCGCTCGTCCGGCGCGAGCGCACGCAGCGCGTCGATCCCGAGCTGCGCTCGAAACAAGCGGGTCAGGGGCACGCGCGCCGGGGTCTTGCGCACGGCCGTCACCAGCGCGCCCAGAGCGCGGCCGGAAATTCGGCCCAAGGGAAGAGTCAACATCGCGGCCGCCATGTAGCACCGCTCCCTCGACCGCCGAAAGCGTCTTTGCAACGCCAGCCGGTCGGCACGTGCCGGTAACGTTTCGCGCGCATTGCACGAGACACGATTGCCCACTTTGAGAGCGAATTCTCGAAGACCCGTGCAAGCCGAGTTGGGGAACTCGCTTTGCCCACGAGCACCCACGGAGGACCTCCGAAGGTCCCACGAAGGTCCTACGAGAGAGTGCTTTGAACTCGGCACAAGGATTGGTAGTAAAGCCGTGTGTCCAATTCGGCCAAATACAACATCCCCGTCGACGAGCTAGCGCTCACCTCGAACTCGATTCGCGATAGTTTCGTGAATCACGTGCAGCACACCTTGGGCAAACACCCGAGCGCTGCAACGAAGCTCGATCACTTCGTCGCGACGGCCCGCTTGGCCCGCGATCGCATGTTCGATCGCTGGACGCGTACTTGGCAAAAGCGCGAACGCCAACAACCGAAAATCGTCTACTACCTCTCGCTCGAATTCTTGATCGGCCGCCTGTTGGAAGACGGCCTCGTCAATCTGGGCGTGCTGGAAGAAACGCGCACGGCGCTGGCCGAGCTCGGCATCGATCTGCAGCAAGTGTTGGATCAAGAGCCCGACGCGGGCCTCGGCAACGGCGGCCTGGGCCGGCTCGCAGCCTGCTTTTTGGATTCGATGGCGACCCTGGGGATCTCCGGCATGGGCTACGGCCTGCGCTACGACTACGGCATCTTCCGCCAAGATCTGGTGGGCGGCATGCAGCAAGAATCGCCGGATCAGTGGCTGCAGTACGGCAGCCCGTGGGAAGTGGCGCGCCCGGAACGCATGTACAAGGTGCGCTTCGGCGGCCGCGTCATTCAATACACCGGCAGCTCGGGCCGTCTCGTGCACGAGTGGGTGGATACGCACGACGTCTTGGCCATGGCCTATGACGTTCCTGTCCCCGGCTACAAAAATCACGTCGTAAACACGCTGCGCCTGTGGTCCGCCAAGGCCACGCGTGATTTCGACATCGCCTGGTTCAACCGCGGTGACTACATCAAGTCGGTCGAGGAAAAGAGCCGCACCGAGAACATCACCCGCGTGCTGTATCCGAACGATTCACAGCCCGCCGGCAAGGAGCTGCGCCTGAGCCAGGAGTATTTCCTGGTCTCGGCCACCCTGCAGGACGTACTCGGCCGCCACCTCCGCTACCACGCGGACCTGTACAGCCTGCACGAGCAAGCCATCTTCCAGATGAACGACACGCACCCTGCCCTGGCCGTGGCCGAGCTGATGCGTCTGTTGGTGGATGAATACGCCATGCCTTGGGACCACGCTTGGTCCTTGGTCAAGCGCTGCTGCGCGTACACCAACCACACCATCTTGCCGGAGGCCCTGGAGCGCTGGCCCGTGTGGTTGATGGAGAAGCTGCTGCCGCGTCACCTGGAGATCATCTATGCCATCAACGCGCAGTTCTTGGCCGAGGTGAAGAAGAAGTTCCCGGGCGACGACGAACGCCTGCGCCGCATGTCGATCATCGAAGAAGGCGGCGAGAAGCGCGTGCAGATGGCGAACCTGGCCGTGATCGGCAGCACCCGCGTCAACGGCGTATCTGCGCTGCATTCGCAGCTGCTCCGTGACCACCTGTTCAAAGACTTCTACGAGTTCGACGGCGCGAAGTTCTGCAATCAGACCAACGGCGTCACGCCTCGCCGCTGGCTCCTCAAGTGCAATCCCGGCCTATCCAAGCTGATCACCAATCGTATCGGCTCCGGCTGGGAGATCGATCTGGATCAACTGCAGCGGCTCACGCCATACGCCACCGACCCGGAGTTCCAAACGGAGTGGCAAGCGATCAAGCGCCAAAACAAGGACCGACTGGCCGCGACGCTCAAGCAACGCTGCCAAATCGAGCTCGACCCGACGCACTTGATCGACTCACAGGTCAAGCGCATCCACGAGTACAAGCGCCAGCTACTCAACATCTTGAACGTGATATCGCTGTATCTCACCTACAAGAACAAGCCACCGTACGACGTCACGCCGCGCACCTTCCTGTTCGCAGGCAAGGCCGCACCGGGCTACGACATGGCCAAGCGGATCATTCATCTGATCAACTCGGTCGCCGCGGTCGTCAACTCGGACGTGAACGTGCGCCAGTACCTGCGCGTGATCTTCGTGCCGAACTACAGCGTCTCGCTGGCAGAAGTGATCGTCCCTGCCACGGACGTGTCCGAGCAGATCTCGACCGCCGGCACAGAGGCCTCTGGTACCGGCAACATGAAGTTCGCCATGAACGGCGCCCTCACCGTGGGCACGCTCGACGGGGCGAACATCGAGATCAAAGACGCGGTGAGCGAAGCCAACATGTTCCTGTTCGGCCTAACCACCGAGCAGGTCATGCAGGCCAAGGCCAAGGGCTACGATCCGATGCAGCACTACTACGCGGATCACCTGCTCCGTACGGCGCTCGACGCGATCAGCAATGGCGTGTTCTCGCCCGACGATCCGAATCGCTTCAAGCCGATCGTGGACTCGCTCTTGCATCAAGATACGTACCTGATCTTGGCCGATTTCTTGAGCTACGTGCACTGCCAACGCAGCGTGGAAGCCGCCTATCACGATCAATCCGGCTGGACGCGGCGCGCCATCCTCAACGTGGCCAACATGGGCGTCTTCTCCAGCGATCGCACGATCCTGAGCTACGCCCGCGACATCTGGGGCGTCTACGTCCCCCCACCCGGCGCCCCGCGTTCCCAAGTTCCGCCGCCTCGGGACATCGCGCCGCTATCGTCCGTCACCAAGTAACTAGCGCCATCGCGTGTGCAGGGCCGGGCTTTCGACAGCCTGGCCTTTGGGGGGCGCAAATCGCGCGCAACTCCGGTCGAGCGTTCGCCGATGAAGAGGCGTGGTAGATTACGATGACCGTGGTCGCATCAAAACTGAGCCCGACTGCACCCGTACGGCGCTACCTGCGCGTCCCCGTCCCCGTACGCTTTCCGGAGTCGGAGAGCGTGCCTGAAACCGGGGTCCACCTGCGATTGCGTACCGCGCTGTGGTCCATGCTGCGGCTCGCAATTGGTCAGCGGGCGATGGTGGGGTCGGACCAATTCGTGTATTGGGATCCCACCGATCCCCGGCAATGCCTCGCGCCGGACGTGCTCGTCTGGATGGGCGCGCCCGATCGGCCTTTTTCTTCGTGGAAGGTCTGGGAACGCGGCGCGCCGCACCTCGCGGTGGAGATCGTCAGCGAGAGTGACGCTCGGGATCGGCTCTGGGAGCGAAAGCTCGACGCCTACCGACACTCAGGGGTGGTCGAACTCGTGCGCTTCGACGCCGAGGATGACCAATTTCCGCTCAGACTGTGGGATCGACTCGAGGGAGATCTGGTCGAGCGTGAGGTCTCCAAGACCGAGCTCGAATATTCGGATGTGCTCGGCTTGTTCTGGCTCGTCGAGCCCGCACCGGACCTGGGCTCGATGTTACGCCTCAGCCGTGATTCCGCCGGTCTCGATCGCTTGCTCACCGATGACGAAGCCCGTCATGCCGCCGACAAAGCCCGCCACACCGCCGAAGCCCGGGTCCGCGAACTAGAAGCCGAACTCGCACGCCGTCGGAACGAGGACGAATCACCCTAGTCCGCGCCCCCCAGCGCTGCCGCGTGCAGACTAGTTTCCTTGGGCGGCTCCCCGAGAGGTCGCCAAGATCGCCAAGATCGCCAAGATCGCCAAGTCCCCTACTGCGGCCCAGCGGCACCGTATGAACCGCAGCAAGCGCTCAAAGGGTTTGGGGGTAGCCGAGCGCGTCGAGCGGAACCACTTTCGACAGCTGGCAAAATTTCCAATGGCCGACCGAGAAGGCGGTCAAGGACCCTTCGAGGCCGTTCTCATCGTTGAAAATCCGGCTAGCGATTGGCATGGCTAACCCCAAATTTCCTCGAGTTTCTCGGGTGAGATATCGCGTTGAAGGTCGCTCCAAGCTCTTGGCGATCTTGGCGATCTTGGCGATCTTGGCGACCCCTCGAAGCGTTCCGCGTGCTCACGGCAAGTTCAACGCCGAGATGCGCTTACGGCCGAGCCGACAACACCGCGCACTGCGAGGTGCGTTGCGGGATCGCGATCGCCCCTCAGAACGCGACGTCGAACGCGACGTCACCCGTGACGCCGGTTTGATAGGCGCTCACGCGACGTTCGAAGAAGTTCGTTACTTCCTGCACGTCTTGCAGAGCCATGAACGAGAAAGGGTTCTTGGTACCGTAGCGCTTCTCGAAGCCGAGCGTGGCCAGGCGTTGGTCGGCGCAGTACTCGAGGTAGCGCTTGACCTCGGGCACGGACAAGCCGGCGATGCCGCCGCCCAGCAGGTCTTCGGCGAATTGCACTTCGCAGGCGATCGCTTCGTCGAGCATGGCGTGGACGTCGGCGCGGAATTGGTCATCGACCAAGTCCGGCTCTTCGTCGCGCACGGTGCGCACGACCTCGAAGGCGAACGCCATGTGCGCGCTCTCGTCGCGGAACACCCAATTGGTGCCTGCGGCCAAGCCGTGCAAGAGCCCACGTGAACGCAGAAAGTACACGTATGCGAACGCGCCGAAGAAGAACAAGCCCTCGATGCAGGCAGCAAAGCAGATCAAGTTGAGCAAGAAGCGCCGGCGGTCCGCGGCTGTCTCCAGCCGCCCGACGTTCTCCACTGAATCCAGGTATTTATTGCAGAATTCGGCTTTGCGTCGAATCGAAGGGATGTTCTCCACCGCGTCGAAGGCGCGCGCGCGGTCTTCCGGATCGGGCACATAGGTATCGAGCAGCGTGAGGTAGAACTGCACGTGCAGGGCCTCTTCGTACAGTTGGCGCGACAAATACATGCGCGCCTCGGGCGCGTTGATGTGCTTGTACAGATTGAGCACCAGGTTGTTGGCGACAATCGAGTCGCCCGTGGCAAAGAACGCCACCAAGCGGTGCACCAAGTGGCGCTCGGGCTCGCCCATGCGCTGCGTCAGATCGCCGACGTCAGTGGAGAAGTCGACTTCTTCCACCGACCAGGTGTTCTTGATCGCGGCCCGATACATTTCGAAGAACGTCGGGTAAGCCATGGGCCTCAAGGTGAGGCACAAGCCGGGGTCGAGGATTTTGCCGGGACGCGCGGAGCCACTCACTGGCAGGCCTCGCAGCTTTCCGGATTCTCGAGCGAGCAAGCGACCGCTGCCGAATCATCGCTCGGGCCCATCGCCGGCGGGACCGGTGTGTAACCATGGACCGCGTGCGGATCGGCTTCACTCCGCGCGGGCGGCAGCTGGGACGGCGAGAGTACGTCCACCGTGGCCTTGGCAATGCGCGTCGCCGGTCGGGAGCGCAGGTAGTACGTGGTCTTGATGCCCTTCTTCCAAGCGTAGAAATACATGCTGGAAAGCTGGCCAATGTTGGGGTTCTCGATGAACAAGTTCAACGATTGGCTCTGATCGATGAAGGCGCCGCGGTCGGCAGCCATGTCGATCAGCGAGCGCATCGGCACTTCCCAAGCCGTGCGGTATACGGCCCGCAGGTTCTCCGGCAGTTCATCCAGGCCCTGCACCGAGCCTTCTGCCATCTTCAAACGCGAGCGCACGCCGTCGTTCCACAGGCCACGCGCCTTGAGATCGTTGATCAAGTACTTGTTCAGCTGCATGAAATCACCCGACAAGGTCTCGCGCTTGAACAGGTTCGAAACCTGCGGCTCGATGCACTCGTAGCAGCCGGCGATCGAAGCGATCGTCGCGGTCGGAGCGATCGCCACCAGCAGTGAGTTGCGCAAGCCGTGCGTGCGCACCTTCTCGCGCAGCTCGAGCCAGCGCGGGCTGTCGGGCGTCGCGCCTTCCCAAGCGTCGAATTGTAGCTCGCCGCGAGCGGCGCGTGTTTCGGAGAAGGCCGGGTGCGGCCCCTTGGCAATCGCCATGTCGACCGATGCAGACAACGCGTTGAAGTAAATTTCCTCGGAGATCTTCTTGGAAATCTGGCGTGCCTCCGGGGCATCGAAGGGCAGCTTCAGCTGGAAGAACACGTCCTGCAGGCCCATCAAACCGAGCCCCACCGGCCGCCAGCGCAGGTTCGAGGCCTTGGCTTCGGCGATCGGATAAAAGTTGAGATCGATCACGCGATCGAGTTGCGGCACCGCAGTGCGCACGGTCTCGGCCAGCTTCTGGTAGTCGAACGCGAGCGAGCCGTCGGCTTCGACCTTCATGTGTCGACCGAGGTTGATCGAGCCCAGATTGCAGACCGCGGTCTCGCCGGCCGAGGTGACCTCCAAGATCTCCGTGCACAGGTTGGACAAGTGCACCGCGCGCCCCGGCAACGCCGTCTGATTGCAGGCGCGGTTCGACTTGTCCTTGAACGTCATCCAGCCGTTGCCGGTTTGAGCCAAGGTGCGCATCATGCGCGCGTACAGATCGCGCGCCTTGACGGTCTTCGCCGCGAGGCCCTGGCGCTCGGCTTCTTCGTACGCGCGATCGAACTCTTCGCCGTACAGATCCGGAAGGCTCGGCACCGCTTTCGGGTCGAACAAGCTGAACTCTTGGTCGGCTTCGACGCGGCGCATGAACAAATCACTGACCCAGTTGGCCAGGTTCAGGTTGTGCGTGCGGCTGGCTTCTTCGCCCGTATTGTCGCGCAGTTCCAGGAACGACTCGATGTCCGCGTGCCAGGTCTCGAGGTACACGGCGCAGGCGCCCTTGCGCTTGCCGCCTTGATTCACCGCAGAAACGGAGGCATCGAGCGTCTTCAGCCAGGGCACGATGCCGTTGGATTTTCCGTTCGTGCTCTCGATCAGCGATCCTCGCGAGCGAACGCGGTGATACGCGAGCCCGATACCGCCGGAGAACTTGGACAGAAGCGCGATGTCCGTGTAGCTCTTGTAGATCTTCTCCAGGTGGTCGTCCGGTGAGTCGAGCAAGAAGCAGCTGGAGAGCTGCTCGTGCTTCATGCCGGAATTGAACAGCGTGGGCGAGCTCGGCAGATACTCGAGCGAGGAGAACAAGCGGTACAGCTCGAGCGCGTCGTTCACGTTCTCGGAGAGCGCGCAGGCGATGCGCATGAAAAATTGCTGAGGTGTCTCAATCACCAGCCGCGTCTTCGGGTGCTTCAGCAGGTAGCGGTCATACAGCGTGCGCAGCCCAAAGTACTCGAACTCCCGATCTCGCTCGGGGGCGATCGAATCGTTCAATTTCCTGGCATTTTTACTGGAAAATGCCAGCAAGCGCTCGTTCACCAAGCCCAGCTCGTGGGCTTGCGATACGGCTTGTGAGAAGGCGTGGATCTCCTGCCCGCGCACTTCTTTCTCGATGTACCCGGAGAGCAAGCGCGCCGCGAGCTTCGCGTATTGCGGCTCTTCCACGATCAGACCCGCGGCAGTCTGGATCGATAGCTGATCCAACTCGCGCGTGGAGGCACCATCGTAGAGCCCGCTGATCGTTTTCATCGCCACGCGCAGCGCGTCCACGTCCGGCAAGCCCGCGCAGCAGCGATTCACCGCGCGCACGATCTTGTTGACGTTGACCGGCTCGCTGCCACCGTTGCGCTTCTTCACGCGCATCGTGGTTTGCGGATACGACGCGGAGTCGATCTCGGATTGCGAGGGCGCGAACGGCGACGGGGCGTTCGACGAAGAGATGGACGGGCTCAACATTGCTTATACTCCGCGTTCAAACGAAAGTGAGCGGCTCTCATCCGCTCCAAAACCGAGAGACACGTGAAACGGCACGGCGTCCGCGCGCGAGCGGCCCGGCCAGGGCTCTTCGCGAACGGAACGACCCGACCGCCTCCCGCGAGGCACTCGAGAAAGCCAACGCCGGATGACTCCCGGACATTGGGTGCTGGCAGGTCTTCGGGCTTACGAGCCTTCCGGGCGAACCCGGTTTCCGACTACCCACTGCTTCCCGGCCTGCCGACCAGTGCCACCGTGGGTTTTGTTCTCGTCTACCGCTGCGGGGCAGCCCCGGCTTCTGAACCGGGTTCCCATTTTCAGCCTGTGCGAATGCCCAGGCACCAACACACCAACCCCTATAGGTGGGCTATGCGCCGTCGGTCAACACAATACCTTGTGGTACCAGGCGCATTTCGCCTAAGGCATGGAAGGCTTTGAGGAATCATCTGTGCACTGGTCAACCGGCCAAGGGGCGCCTTTTGAGCAGTACTCGAAAAGGCCTTTCGGAGGCGCTGACGCGCCGCGTTCTTCGGGGTCCAGCAGCGGTTGCGCCAGCTCCGAGCGGGAGGCAGGCTCCCACCTCCCGGGCGCGCAACACCCTCGCGCCCACCCCACTCTGTTTTTGGAGGATTCCGATGTCTTTGCTCGATTCGCTGAAGAAGTACACGACCGTGGTAGCCGACACTGGCGACATCGAAGCTATCGGCAAGGCCAAGCCGCAAGACGCGACGACCAACCCGTCGCTCCTGTTCAAGGCAGCGCAACAGCCGCAATACAAGCACCTGGTAGACGAAGCGCTGAGCTACTCCAAGAAGCAGTCGGGCAATCAAGAAGCGCAGACCGCGGCATTCATGGACAAGCTGTGCGTGAACTTCGGGGTCGAGATCTTGAAGTTGATCCCTGGCCGCGTCTCGACCGAAGTCGACGCGAGCTTCAGCTTCGACAAAGACGGCAGCATCGACAAGGCGCGCAACTTCATCAAGCTGTACGAAGCAGCGGGCGTGGATCGCGAGCGCGTGCTGGTCAAGCTCGGCTCCACTTGGGAAGGCATCAAGGCCGCTGAACAGCTGGAAAAAGAGGGCATTCACACCAACTTGACCCTGCTCTTCAGCTTCGCCCAAGCGGTTGCCTGCGCGGAAGCCAAGGTCACGCTCATCTCCCCCTTCGTCGGCCGGATCTACGACTGGTACAAGAAGTCGAAGGGTACCGAGATCGCGCGTGAAGAAGATCCCGGCGTGGCCAGCGTGCAGCGCATCTACAACTACTACAAGAAGCACGGCTACAAGACCCAGGTCATGGGCGCGAGCTTCCGCAAAGCCGAACAGATCATCGATCTGGCGGGCTGTGATCTGCTCACCATCAGCCCCGAGCTGATCGCCGAGCTGGCCGGCAAAGAGGGCGAGATCGAGCCCAAGCTGACTGCGAAGAGCGCAGCAGCGACCGATACGGCCCTGATCCACCTCGACGAAAAGACCTACCGCTTCGAGCACAACCAAGACCAAATGGCCGTCGAGAAGCTGAGCGAAGGCATCCGGGGCTTCTACTCGGACGCTCGCAAGCTCGAGAAATACGCGGCCCAAGCGGTCGCCAAAGCCAGCGCGGCCTGACCGACGCAGGCACACACGGCCGCGGCTCGGCGGCCGTTTCGACTGATATTTTTCAGTCCTTGCGCAATGGCCAACCCTGGTCCCCAAGCGGGTTCCGGGGTTGTGCTTTTTTCGGCTCGGAGCCGTTGCTGCGCCGCAAGCGCGCCTGCTACCCCTGATCGACCAGCCTAGACTTGCGCTGGTCCTTGTCGAAACGGAAAACAGAAATGCTGGTCGAGACGCTGACTGCCGAGCTCGAGCGATTGTTCGAGTTGCCTGACCTGACGCGACTGAGCCGCGACGCTCTCGGCTTCGAGCCGGAAGACATCGGCGGGGTCGCCACCCGCGCCTCGTTCGCGCGTGCGCTCGCAGAGCAGGCCGTAGCCAGCGAAGCAGTCGATGCACTACTCGATGCGATTGCGCTCGACCGCCGTGGCTTGCCGAGTTCGCTCGAGAGCGTCCGTGAGCACGCGACCAGCAATGACGAGCTTTCGCCTGGTGACTCGATTGGACAGTACGTCGTCTTCGAAAAGCTGGGCACGGGACCGTGGGCGAACGTTTACAAGACGCGCCGCGACGGGCAGGAATTTCGCGTCAAATCACTGCACCCGCGGGTCGCGGCGCGGCGTTCGGACGCGCATCGATTTCTCACCGCCTCACGGCTCGCGGGCTTGGTCGCCCATCCCGCGCTGCCCAGTGAAGTGCGCGCGGGCGCTCTCGACGACGCGGGAGTGCACATCGGCATTGCGCACCCCGCACACGAAGGCGAGACCATCCTTTCTTCAATCGCGCGCCGCGGCGCGCGGCATTTCAACGAGGTCTTGCCGCTGCTGTGGGCCGTCACCGAGGCCTTGGCTCCGCTTCACGCGGCGGGGCTGGTGCACGGCTCCTTGCACGCGGGCAACGTGCTGGTAACCGATGCGACGCCCAACGCGCCCAAGGTCTTGCTGCTCGATCCTGGCTCCTATTTCCTCAGGCCCGCGCTGACCATCGGGCAAAACGGCAGCACGCCCACCTTCCTTTTGGCGAGCTCCCCGGAACAGTTCCGGGGCCAAGCGCCCAGCGCTCAGAGTGATCTCTACGCGCTGGGGGTGCTGATGTATCAGTTGCTGAGTGGCAAGGCGCCCTTCATGGGGCCGCACGCGGTCGATGCCTTGGTCGGTCATCTGACGCAAAACGCGGAGCCGCTTTCGTTCGTGGCTGCCGGCAACGGCGCGACGCCCGCGGTCGAGGCGTTCGTACGCAGCTTGCTCGAGAAGACGCGCGAGCAACGGCCGCGCGACGCCGGCGAGGCTTTGGAGGGGCTACGCCGTATTTGGCGCGCTTCCACGCGACCCCCGACCTGGGTGACCGACGAACGGTTGCCCGAGATGTTCGAGGCCTTGGCGCAAAATCCGGGCGACGAGGCTGCCGCCACCGCCTTGGAGTCAGGGGTCGATTTGGGCGCCGATCCGGGGCGTTTGGCCGACGGCTTCCACGAACTCGCCAATAGCCTGCATGGCCAGGGCGAGCCGAGCCTGGAGCGCGCGATGAAGAAGCACTTGGCGCGCGCCGCTCGCTTGTACGAAGTCGCGACCCGGCACGACAGCGCGGAGCGAGTCTACGCGAAATTGGTCGAGCTCGATCCCAACGATCGCAGCGCGGCACAGGCGCTCGTGCGCGTCAAAAAGACGCTCGGCAAGTACGAAGAACTGATCGAGTCGTTGCTCGAGCAGAGCGAGAGCAGCGAGAGCTCCTCGGAGCGCGCCGAACACTGGGCGCAGATCGGCGAGCTTTACGAAAATGAGCTGAAAGACAAGGAGCAGGCGCTGGTCGCCTACGCCCAAGCCTTCTGCGAAGATCCCTTGAACGAGTCCCACGCCAGCGCGGTGGAACGCTTGGCTGGCACGCGCTACCCCGCCTGGGAGGACGTACTCGGACGAGCCATCACCGCGCTCGAGTCGGATCTGGGCACGGCCGAGCGTCACGCGCTGCTCTTTCACATGGGCCGTTGGTACGCGGAGCGCGTGATGCGTCCGGACCTGGCGCTGCCCTGGCTGACGCAATTGGTGGCGGCTGAACCGAATCACGACCCTGCCCTGCTGCAGCTCTCGCAGATCTATAAAAAGGCCCAGCAGTGGGCTGAATACGGGCAAGTGCTGTTGCGCCGAGCAGACGTGGCAGCGCCGAATTTGGCCCGCGATCTTCGGGTCGAGGCGGCGGAAGTGCTAGCTGCGCGCTTGAACAACGCGGCCGCCGCGCGCGAGCTATACGCGACGGTGCTCGAGGAAGATCCGGGTCACGCCAAGGCCAGCACCGGTCAAGTGGCGCTGCTCGAAGCCGCGGGCGACGCCACGGGCGCGCTGGCCGTGCTGGAGACTCGCGCCAAGACCTTGCGCGGCGACGAACGTCATCAGCTGTTGTGCGAGGTCGCGGAAGGGTACGACGTCGATCTCGACAAACTGGACGCGGCCGAGAAGACCTACCGCGAGGTATTGGCGGAAAATCCGCGTTTCGTCGACGCGCTCCGCGGCCTGGACCGCGTGCTGACTCGCGGGGGGCGCTATCGCGAATTGCTCGACGTGCTGCGGGCACAGATAGAATTAGCGCTCACTGCGCGCCAGAAAATCACGCTCTACGAGCGCATCGCCGGCGTGTACGACGAAGAGTACCTGGACCATGAACGCGCGGCAGAGGCGCTCGAAACCATTCTCGAGCTGGATCCCGCGCACCAGGACGCCAGCCGCGAACTTTCACGCCATTTCCGTGCTCTGGAACGCTACGAAGCGCTGGCCGAGCACTATCAGCGGCATGCGCACACCGGTCCAGTCGAGCGCCAAGTCGAAACGCTGCTGCAGCTCGGTCGGGTGTTGTCCGAGAACTTGAAGCAACCAGACCGGGCGCTCGCCGCCTACGAACGAGTGCTCGAGCTGGCGCCGAACCACGCCAGCGCGCTCGACGCCCTGGCGACCCTGCGCGCCGTAGTGGGCGACGCCCAAAGCGCGATCGACGCGATCGACGCCTTGAGCGACAAAGCCACGACAGCGCAGGCCAAGGCCGATCTCGAAGTGCGTGCAGCCCAGGTGCTGGAGGGCCGCGGCGACAGCGCCGGCGCGCTTCGCCGCTATCGCTTGGCCGCGGAGCTGTTGCCGGAAGATTTGAGCGCGCGCCGAAGGCTAGTCAAAAAGCACGTCGAGTACGGCAGCTACGCCGCAGCCGTGGAGCTCCTGGAAGCCGAAATCCCGATCGCGAAAAACGAGCGCGAACGAGCCAAGCTGGCCGGCGACATGTCGCTGATTTGCCACAAATTTTTGAACGATGCCGCACGCGCCGTGGCCACCGCGCAGCTCGCTCTCCACATCGACCCCAGCAACGTGGATGCCTTGCGCGTGCTCGGTCACACCGCACACGCCGAGAAGCGCTACGTCGAGGCCGCCAAGCGCTTCGAGCCGGTGCTCGGCCAGCTGGAAATGCTGGGCGAAGAAGAGGCACGCGAGATCGCCTTCTTGTACTTCGATGCGCTCGCGCAGAGCGGTTCCGCGGAAAAGGCCTTGAATCAAGTGGGCGCTTTGATGAAGTGGTTCGACGACGACGCGAGCGCGCTGCTGCGCATCGCCGAGGTCGCGGCCGAGCACGGCAGCGCCGAGCAGACGCTGTGGCTGTGTGAGGTTCTGCTCGGGAGCATGCGCTCCGTGCTCACACCCAAAGAGGAGAGCGAAGCAGAGCTCCGAAACGGAGAAGCCTTGTCCAAACTCGGCCGCTACGCCGAGGCCAAGAAGTCACTGGAGCGCGCCAGCGAGCTCGACCCCGCGTCCAGCGGGCCGCTGCGCGCGCTCGGTCGCGTGTACGCCGCCGAGGGCGAAATCCAAGCACAGATGGACGTGCTGTACCGCGAGCTGTCCCGCTCGGAGGGCGAGCGAAAAGCCGAAATTCTCCTGGAAATGGGCGACGTCGCCGCCGGAAAGTTGGGCGATTCCGAGTACGCCGCCAAGAGCTACCTACTGGCCTTGAGCGAGCGCCCCAACGATCGCGGCATCCTAACCAAGCTGATGCAACTGTACGGCGCGGAGAAGGACTGGCCGCAGCTGATCCAAGTCATCACCCGACTCGCCGACGTCGTCGAAGAACCGAAGCACAAGGCCAAGTACCTGCACACGGCTTCGATGATCGCCTCGCGCGAGCTCTCGGATCTGAAGCTCGCTTCGCATCTGCTGGGCAAGGCGCTGGAGCACGACCCGGACCGCGCCCCGGCGATCGACGAAGCGTTGTCGATGTACCAGCGACTCAAGAACTACGATGGCATGAAGCGCGTGCTCAAGCTGCGCATCGCCAGCGCGCAGCGCGCGGGTGACAAAGAGCGCCTGCTCGAGTCGCTGACCGAGCTGGCCGACGTCTACGAGCGCTTCCTGGGTCGACGCGATCAAGCGGTCGCGGTGTACGAGTCCGCATTGCAGGTCGAGCCTGGCAGCACGCGGTTCCAAGAGAAGCTCGCTCGCCTGTACGCGGAAGATCCGGTGTCGTACTTCGAAAAGGCGGTCGAGACCTTGGGCACCTGGATCGAAAGAGACCCGTACCAGCCGGCGCCGTACAAGCTCTTACGCAAGGTGTACACCGAGGCGCGTCACGCCGACGCCGCTTGGTGCACCTGCCAGGCCCTGCATGTGCTCGGCCAAGCGGAGCCGGACGAAGAGCGTTTCTTCGACCGCATGCGCAGCGAGGAACCGGCAGAGGTGAGCGATCCGGCCTCGCCCGACGAGTGGCTCTTGGCAGCCATGCCCGAGGCCAGCGAGCCGTTCCTGACCGAGCTGTTTGCGTTGATTCAACCGTTCGTGGTGGCGGCACGCGCAAGACCCCTGGCCTCGTTCAATCTCACCGGGGACCATCACATCGATGTCGAGCGCTACCCGTACGGCGTGGTGTTCGCGGTCAACGCAGGCGCACGCGCCATGTCCGTGCCCGAACCGCGCATGTATCAGAATCCCGAAGCCCCCTCTTGTGTCTCGTTCTTGTCCACATCACCGCCTTCGCTGCTGCTCGGCTCGCGCGCCTTCAGCGAGGACGTGACGCCGGTCTCGGCGGCGTTCTTGGCCGGCAGACACCTCGCCTATTACCTGCCCGGCCTGTACGTGCGCCAGCTGCTGTCGAATATGACTGCGCTCAAAGCCTGGCTGTTTGCAGCCATTCGCCTGGTCAAGCCCAGGTTCCCGGTAGCGCCCGATCTGGAGGCGCCCGTGCAGGACGCTTCGCGCGCGCTCTCCGAACTAGCATCGGGCACCCGCCTCGAGCAGCTCACGCACGTGGTCGCCAAGCTACTTCACGACGGAGCGTCTCTCGATCTCAAGCGCTGGGTGCAAGACGTCGATTTGGCCGCCGACGCCATTGGCTTCGTGCTCTGCAACGATCTGGAGATCTCGATCGAGCGCGTGCGGGCCCTGCCTCAAGACGCCGGCTCGCCGCCGCTGGCGACTCGCATCGAACGCCTGATCGCGTATGCCGTAAGCGCCCGCTACATGACCGTGCGCGAACACCTGGGGATCCAGCTCGACGCGGGTTGAGTCGCGATCCCCGGGGGGCGCGGAGGCGAATCCAGACCGGGCTCGCTCGCCGGCGGCTTGGTTCGGTGCGCAAATCGCGGTGATACAACTCGTCGACGGCTGAGCCGAGTGTGGCTCGGCCGAAAGCGCGTCTCGTGGCAGCGAATTTCGCCGCTGTATTTCCGCCATATCCAGCGAAACTTAACTGTATATACGGTTAGTCTACATTGCGTACTTACAGCTAATTGCTAGACTTCCCCGAGTGTTGATCGAAGTGGCCGAGCGCTTGGAGACCTTCGTCATCGAGCGCAACCTCGAAGCGCGAAGCGAGGGCACGCTTGCGCTCAAGCCATGCGTCATCAAGCTGCTGGGGCAAACCGCGCTGCTCGAGGCCAAGGTCTCGCTGACCTTAGCGGCCACCAACGACGTCGATGTGTACGCCGACTACGAATTTGCGGTCGAACAGGAATTTCGGCGACTCTTGGCGACCACAGGGCATGCGCTCGATCCACTCGGTGGTGAGATCTGGATGCCTGCGGAGACGACCTATCAACCGCTCTTCGTTGGACATTGCGTCACACTGCTCGTTGCCGACGCTGAATCGGTTCTAGTATCGAAAGCCCTCAAGGCCGCGCGCAAGAACCGACCTCTACTGACCGAGTATCTCGCGCGCGGACCGTCTGCACGGTTCTTGAAACTCGCCCGGAAGTACCGCCTCGATCTGGAGCAGTTCCTGTGACTCAGAAGGTGACTGAGCTAGTTGCGCGCGCACGGGCTCGTTACGCCAAAATCCAACGTCAGCGTCGAGATCCGCGCTATCGGCGGGTGGTCGGTCGCCTCATTGGTGCGGGTTTACTCAGCACCAACGACGGCACGATTCCCCACCGCAACGCCATTGGAGTGGCCGATGCGCTTTGGGCGGGGGAGCTCGAACCTAGAATCCTAGAGCTCCTGCCGGCGCTGCTGATCAAGAGGCCATCCCTTTTCGAGGACGCGACGGTTCTGCCCGACGATCTTGCTCACGTGGTTCGTGCACTGCGTCGCGCGGAGGTTCCTCCCGATTTTCGTGGCATCTCAGGCGCTGATTTAGCTCGTTGGCTGCCGCGGCTCGGCCGATCGGGAACGGTTCCTAGCCGCCTGCGCTGCTTCCGCTTCAGCGCGGACGAATCCCGCTTACTCTCACAGCTGGGCCGCGAGCTGCACACGACCGAAGTGGCCGTGCTGCGTCGCGCATTGCGAGAACTGGGCGCTGCGGTGCTGAAGGAACGCGCCACGAGCGAGGAGCAGCGCGACGATTAGCGGCAGGGAAAGCACTGCCGCCGCGCTGCGCAGCTAGCCTTCAGCCTTGGCCTTCTTGATCCATTCGTTGATTTCGCCCTCGATCACGCCCAAAGCCTGGCTCTTGAATGGGCGCAGCAGGAACGGCACGTCAATGTCCAAGTCGATGCTGCTGGCCAGCACCTCGAGTGAGCCCGAGAGCGACATCCCCTTCACTTTGAACGAGATATCGGCTTTGTTCGGTCCCTTCCAGCTCACCTGCGGGTTGTAGTTCGAGTACTTTTGCGAGTACGTGGCGAGCGCGGACTCGGCGACTTTTTTAGCGCGTTCTTGACCGAGATCGTGGGGGACGGAGTGCTTCATGGAGTCCTGGTGCGGGGTGCGACCTGGTCGTACTTAACTCACTTGCGGGATGAAGACCAACTCCTTCAGTGAGTCAGAAACCGCTGCATTGTTGCAGTTCTTGTGCTTTTCCCGGGCGCTGACACTGGAATTGAGGCGGTAATGTCGCCCGAGCTAGCGACGTCCCTTGAAACCCATCATGTTTTGCACCGCCGACTCGCTCTCCTCCGCGATTTGGTCCTGTTCGCGCGCCAGATCGGCGCAGGCTTCACACAGCTTCTTGGTTTTCCCGGAGACCTTGAGCGTCTGGAGCTCGTCGCTCTCTTCACCGCAGCCTTTGCACGTCGCCATGGGCCCATAGTAGCGAGCTTGGTCGGGCTTTAGAAGCGCCGTTCGGTGATGGCCAGATCTGCGACCAGCCCGAAGTGGTCAGACGGCCAAACCGGCTCGGCGCCGCCCAGCTCGGCGACGTTGAAGGCCAACTCCGCGCGCAACGGCTCGCCACGGAACTGGCGATCGGGACCGCGCACGAAGATGTAATCGATCCGGCGCGACGGCTCCCGGGCCTTCGCCGCGTATTGATTCGCGCGATCGTAGGTGTATCCGGGGCCCTCCCCGGCGAACACCCAAGCGTCCGCGAAGTACACGGTCTTGCCCTCCAACGCACACAGCCCGGTCAAAAAACGAATCTCGTCCGCGTCGGGGGCAGCGTTGAAATCGCCCATCAGGACCGGCGGCAGGTCGGCGCCGCCGATCGGCGAGAGCTCCGCCACACGCTCGGCGATGAACGCAACCTGGCGTTGACGAATCGATCCGTGGTGAAACTTCCAGTTCAGGTGTGTGACGAATACGGGCAGACGCCCGTGTGGGGTCTCGCACAGCACATACAGCAAAGAACGAGCCTCGCCGCTCTCGCTGCCCGGTAGTGGGAAGCTCTGCTCGGCGCTGATCGGATGACGAGACAAGACCGCGTTGCCGAACTTCAAGCCGCGGCCATAATCGCTCGCCACGCCGTACGCGAGGCGGTAGCCGAGCCCGTCTGCGATCTCGGTCAGCTGATCGTTCTGCGCGCTGAGCGGCGCATCGGGCGCACTGTCGGGACGGAAGCGGAGCACCTCTTGCAAACCGACGACCTCGGGCTGAAGTCGCTCGAGTTCGCGGCGAATCAGCGGCAGCCGCGAAAGCCACGGGCCACTCTTGTTCCAAATGTTGATCGTCGCCACACGCAGCACGCTCATCGATGCTCCTGTTCCTCGACCGCCGCGCGAGCCGCGCGAACTGGGAGAATAGCCTAGCTTTTTCGGTTCGTCTTGAAGCGGGGGGGACGCTAGGACTAAGGTGCGCCCTTCATGTTGATCGGCGTCGATTTCGGAGGAACTCAGGTCAAGGCAGGCATCGTCGAAAACGGTGACGTCGTGCGTTCGACCTCGACCCCGACGCGCGCCGGCGGCAGCGCGGACGACGTACTCGATACGATAGCGAGCACGGTGCTGGCGCTTTCGTCCAAGCCGGACGCGGTGGGCGTGGCCATTCCGGGCGAGGTCAACTCCGACGGTCGCTGTTGGCGTTTGCCCAACGTGCCCGGCTTCGAAGGCGTACACATCGCCGAAGAATTGGCGCGTCGTTTGCGCTGTCCGATCGCCGTCGAAAACGACGCCACT
>DATEPG010000126.1:0-18545 GCA_035273265.1 Polyangiaceae bacterium | reverse complement strand
ATGGAGGGCCCGCAGCTCGAGAACACTCTGGGCGACCAGGTTCGTTCCGCTGTCGCGGCGGGGCGGATCGCGCTGGATCCGGACGTAATGGCCGCGTGCCTCGCCAAGCTCGCGACGCTGGACTGCGCCAAGTCCACTCCTTCTACCTACAAAGGTGATCTCGACTGCCCGGGTGGCCTCGAGGGCACCGTGCCGCTCGGCAGCTCGTGCGCCAGCGATCTCGAATGCGCGGGGGATGCGCGGTGTTCCGCGGATGACTGCACCGGGATTTGCGTCGCGGTGGTGCGCGCCGCGGAAGGCGAATCCTGCGACACGAACGCATGCTCGCTAGATACCTTCTGCAAGTATCACCCGGTTGGCGAGTCGCGCGGCCCTGGGATTTGCACCCGTCACAAGGCAGAGGGAGAACGCGGCTGCCTGCCCGTTGGCTGCGAGGGTCGCCTCATCTGCCGAATCGAGGAGCAGGACGGGGTGCGGGATGACGGCATCTGCGTGCGCCCCATCCTCCGTCAAGTCGGCGCCTCATGCGGCTCCGGAGACGTCTGCGCCGCAGACTCGGTTTGCCGCACTGGCCGCTGCCTGGCAAAGACCGCGGAGGGAGAGCAGTGCGAAAACTGGGACGAGTGCGTCGCTGCCGCCTACTGCGAGCTGAAGGACCACCGGTGCGTTCGGTACTCCGTCCTCGGTGAAGGCTGCGACTCGGTCTATCAATGTCAGCAAGGTCTTCGTTGTGTTGGTGCCCGTTGCGCGCTGCCCCTCGACAACGGCGAAGAATGCCAGCCCAAAGAAGACCAGTGCGTGACTCGAGCGTGCGTGAACGGGCACTGCATCGATGATCGCTCGTGCTATCCGCTATAGACGCCAGGCGGTGGGGGCGGAGCGATGCGCTGACCACACGCGGTCGCGTGCGCCCGTGGCGCGCTGGCGTCGTTCTTGCGGCCGGTGCGCTGGCAACGGCACACCGGTCGCGAAGATGCCGCGCACTCTGGAGGAGCCCGTCGTGCGATCGTGGGCGGCGTCCGACGCCGAAGCGCGGGGGCACAGCGGAATCGACGCCTGTGGCTGCAGAGCTTCAGCGTTTCGTCGGGCGCGCAGCCTTCTTTTCGCTCCGACGGCCGGTAACTTTCTTGCGACCCCGCGAAGCCTCGCCTTCGCTGGTGTTGCTCGCCAACCAGCCAGCCGTGTCCGAGCGGATCGCGGATGGCCCAACCAACGTCGTCAGCAGGCTTTCGAAGCGCTCGAGTTGCGCAGCGCCGATCTTCTGTTCCCAGTCCCTTCGCAAATCATTGAAAATGGACTCGCCGGTACGCAACACTTTCGCACCTTCGTCGGTAACGCGAAGGTGTGCGCGCCCGCCATCGGCCGGAGTTTCGCGGACGACGTATCCACGCTCTTCGAGCACAGCGATCGTCTTTGCAGCGGCCTGCTTCGTGACCGACAACCGCCGGCCAAGCTCCGAAGCGTTGCTGGCGCCGGCGACGATCGCGCGCATCGTGAAGTCGTGAACCGGGCGCACATCTTCGTAGCCGCGGCGGGCCAGCTCGACGATCGCAGCATCGGTCAGCTTCCGAAAGCCACCGAGGAGGAGCAGAGCGAGTTCAGGTCCGGAGCGCACCACCTAAGTAACTTACGCACGCTCCTCATTCGAGGACAACCAGGTTGTCGAATGGCCTTGACAAGGACAACCTGGTTGTCCATCTTGAAAGGACAACCAGGTTGTCCATGCCAGGAGGACAAAATGAAGACGAAATCGATTGGTCTAACGTTGCCCGGGGTGACTCATCACCGTGCCGCTGTGAACGGAACGAACCTGCACTACGTGTCCGCCGGAACCAGTGGCCCGCCAATTTTGCTGGTTCACGGCTTTCCCGAAAGTTGGTGGGCGTTCAGGAATGTCATTCCGCTACTGGCACCAGAGCACCGAGTCTACGCGGTCGATCTGCGGGGGTTTGGCGACTCTGACAACGGTCCCGGCGAATATGGGAGCAAGGTTTCCGCCGAAGACCTCCACCAGCTCATCAAGCACATCGACGTCGGTCCGGTTCACCTGACGGGCCAGGATATCAGCGGCGCCACCGTGTTCCGCCTGGCAGTGGCGCATCCAGAGGATGTGCTCAGTCTCACCGCAATCGAGATGGGGCTTCCCGGCTTTGGGCTCGAAGCATTCGCCGACGTCACGCACGGCGGCGCCTGGTACATCGGCGTTCTCGCAGCGCCCGGAATCGCGGAGATGCTGCTTGCCGGACGCGAGCAGGCCTTCATCGGAGGCTTCGCGTTTCCCGCGATGACCGCTGTGGTGGGGGCAATCAACGATCGTGACATCGCCGAATTCGTGCGCGTCTATTCCCGGTCCGGTGGCTGGCGCGGGGCAGTCGGTCTGTACACCTCGATGCTCCGCGAAGCCGACGAGATCAAAACGCTGGCACAGAACCCTGGCCTAAACGTGCCCGTGCTCGCGGTCGGAGCTGGTGGTGGCCAATTCACCTCAGCAACGATGAAACAGGTGGCGAGCAACGTTACGTCTGAGTCGCTCGAGGGAGTGGGTCACTACGCAGCCTTGGAGGCACCAGAACGAGTCGCTCGAGCAATTCGCGATTTTATCGGGCAGGTCCCGTCGCTCGGCTCAATGATGGAAACGAGTGAACCCCAGTGAGTCTCGAAGCAGCAATTCGGGCGGACGACTTACCAGGCGCAACGGAGCTGGTGCGCGCCGGCGTGGACGTGAACTGCTTCACAGCGGAAGGTCTCACGCCGCTGATGATTGCGGCAGGTCGTGGCAGGCCCCAGTTGGTCGAACTGTTGCTGACAGCCGGCGCTCAGGTGCTCGTGGTCGAGCCGCGGGCGGGGGCGACGGCGCTGCATAAAGCGGCATTGTCCGGCAACCCTGACGTCGTTGGACTACTCCTCGATCATGGGGCGTTCATCGATCAACAGTGTCCGATTCTCGGCCACACCGCGCTCATGGACGCGGTCGTATACAAGCACGAAGGCGCGGTCCGACTACTCTTGCGGCGCGGCGCCCGGACGACGATCCGAAACCATTGGGGTGAAACCGCGCTCCACCTTGCGCGACGCGATGCCCTTGACGCTATCGGGCGTCTGATCGAGGCACGAGACGAAGCGGACGCCGATCGAGTCCGTGCGCACACGCTCGTGCCGGCGATCATGGGGGGTGATCTCACAGCAGTCCAGCGGCTGCTCGCCGCAGGGGCGGACGTCAACGAGCGCTTGCCGATGGTCGGTAGCCCCAACGACGATTACACGCCCCTCGCCATCGCTGCGCGCGAGGGGCACGCCAAGATCGTCGTCGCGTTACTCGAAGCAGGAGCCAACCCCTCGGCCGTAATCGGCTTGTTTCTCGGTACCGCATTGCACGAAGCCTGCTACTTCGGCCATGCCGACGTGATCCGGGCGATGACCGCGAAGCGCCAGCACCCAGGAAAGAGGGCGCCCGAGCTCGATGCGCAAGGCGCGTACAACGGCATGACACCGCTCCACGATGCGGTCTGGCACGGACACCTGGAAGCCGCGCGTGCGCTGGTCGATGCAGGTCACCTACTGGATCTGCGGACTCACGCGGGACTCACGCCGCGAGAGCTCGCCCTTCTCTACGGTTACGATGAACTCGCCCAATTTCTCGCTGAAGCGGAGCAAGCATGAGCACCCTCCAAACGTCTGCACAGGCGGCGATGCCGCCCGCCCGCATGGTCGAAGCCAACGGCATCAACCTGGCAATTTACGAGGCTGGGTCCGGTCCTGCTGTCGTTCTATTGCACGGCTTTCCGGGACTGGCATTCAGTTGGCGTCATCAAATCCCGGCGCTCGCCGCCGAGGGTTATCGAGTCATCGTTCCGGATCTTCGCGGCTATGGGCAAAGCGATACGCCAAAGGCAGTCGGAGATTACGACATCGCTCATCTGACGGCCGACCTCACGAGTCTGCTCGACGCGCTCGATCTCGAAAAAGCAGTGTTCATGGGGCACGACTGGGGCGGCTTGCTCGCCTGGCAGATGCCGCTATTTTATCAGGAGCGGGTGCTCGGCGTGATTGGAGTCAACACGCCGTACATCCCGCACTGGATGCTGTGGCTGCATCCCGATCTGATTTCTGCCGCCCTTCCCAAAGGTCAGGCCTTCGTTGCCGACCCGAAGGTCGATCCGATCTCCCAGATGCGCAGGGTTTACAGCACCAACATGTACGTCCTGAAGTTCCAGGATGGAAGCGAGGCTGACGACGCTATGAACGCAGACCCACGGGGTACGTTGCGGAACGCTTACCGCAAAGCTCTCATGACATCCGACGCCTGGAGTGGTCTGCCGGCCGAAGTCGCACACATGGAGTATTATGGGCAGCCCTTACCGAAACAATTCCCTGGCCGAGATGTGCTGAACCCGCAGGAACTCGAATTCTACGTCGAGCAATTCGAGCGTACGGGTTTTACCCCGGCTATCAATTGGTATCGAAATCTATCGCGGAATTGGCAAGCGGGCCTCGATGTCGACCAGACCGTTCGCGTGCCATCCATGATGGTGTCTGGTGCTCATGATGTAGTCCTCCGGCCGAACATGGCGAGCGGGATGGTCGAGTATGTGGCCGACCTCGAAACGCACGTCGTTGCCGATTGCTGGCACTGGACGCCCGAAGAGAAACCGGAGCAATTGAACCAGTTGACTATCTCGTGGCTGCGAAGACGCTTCCCATCGAGATAGCCGCTGCCGGTTGAAGGACCTGTGGGCGTGAGTGGACTCTGTCGCGGAGAAGCCTGCTCCAGGAACGCCAGGGCATCGACGTCACCGACGCGCTTCAGAATCTCCGCCCAGTCAACACGTGTCGACGGCTCATGGTCGGCGGCCTGGGCAAGGTAGCAAGGGACGATGGCGGCCGTGCGAGACGAAGCCCTCCGGCGCGCGCGCCGGAGCCGAGCTCAACGGCGCGCGGGAATGGGCGCCTTGAAGTAGCGCCCCCAAGCGACGAACAGCGACAGCCCGACGAGCAAGAAATTGAACGGCGTATTCGCCGCCTCACCGCGCGACAGGTGAAATGCGATCGCGCACACTTGAAGCAGCCCGCAGCCGAGCGCGGCGAGCACGGTCAACCGCGGTTTGATCCCGGTCAGCGCCGGCAACGAGACGCCAAGGCCGCCGCACAAATCCACCCAGGCGGTCATGTAGAGGAAGCCTGCCGGCACCTGCCCGGCCCAGGGAATCATTTGGGCGAGCCCAGCAAGCGGCGTGAGCAACTTCCACAAGCCACCACCGACGAACGTGAGGGCGAGCAGCGCCTGCGTGACCCACAAGCCGATGTGCAGGGCCTTGGCGGGCGAGGCGGAAGCGGCCACGGGAATGGGCGAGTAGTTCACGAATCTCCTCGTTTTTCGAACACGCACTTTTGCGCGCCTAGTTACTGATGGTGACTCGCGGTATCTTGCTCAGCGACCGCCGCAGCACAAGGAGGCACATTGAGATCCCTAGGGAACAATCGATTGACCAAGGGTTTCGATGCCGATTGCTTGGCCACGCGCGAAAGCCTGACGCGCGTGGGCGACAAATGGAGCGTGCTGATCGTGGTCGTGCTCGGTGATGGCGCGAAGCGCTCCAGCGACCTGAAGCGCTCGATCGACGGCATCTCCCAACGCATCCTCACGCTGACTCTGCGCGGGCTCGAGCGCGACGGGCTCGTCCAACGAACCGTGTTCGCCACGGTCCCTCCGCGCGTAGACTACGCGCTCACGCCTCTCGGAGAGACGCTACTCGAGCCGGTTTCGGCGCTGGCCCTCTGGGCTCAAGGGCATCGCGCCGAAGTCTACCGAGCTCGAGAAGCGTTCGACAAGCTCAACGGCGCCGCTCGAAAATCCGCAGCAGGTCCAAAAGCAAGTCGATGACGTCGAGCTACAGCATCAACGCTCCTTGCCGTGTGACGCTGCTAAAGCCGAGATTGCTAATCCGCAGCGCCGAGTAGCGAGCGATGACCGATTGCGCAGCATGCTCACTCCGTAGCACCAACCAGGTCGAGCTTTAACTCGCGAAGAAAGCCGGCTGCGCGCACGCGCGAAGCGTCCGCGTCACCGGAGTGGGTGCCCGGGCCGTCAGTCATTCCGCCGATCAACCATCGGCCAGGCCCGAGTGGCAACAGCGTGCGGCCCTCGTTGTGGCGGGGGCCCTGTAGACTCATCGGCAGCGTGATCTCCGACAGTTCGCCGCTCTCGGAGACTCGCGACAAGAAGGTTTGGCTCTCTTCGGAAACGCTAGCTCCATGGGAATTTTGTTGCCAATCACTGGCCCCGGTGACGAGCCACGAGCCGTCCGCGAGTGGCAGCGCGTCGAAGCCGAGATCGCTGCGCTTCACGTCCAGCTCGCGCACTTCCAGCGCGCCGGTCTTGCCGTCGAGCCGCGCGACCAGCGCATCGAAACCCGTGCCCTGTTCGTTCCAATATTCCTTGCGACCGATCACCAGCGCGGAATCTTGCCCGGCACGCAGGCCAAGGAGCTGGTCGTCTTCAGCGGTGCCTACCACGGTCGTGCCAATGCGCCTGCCGCCCGAAGCGAGCCGGGTCACGTACAAGTCGAGCGCATCCGGATCGCCGAGCAGCGTTTCGCCGAACACCTGGGCGTGAGCCTTGAGCAAATTGGCCGAACTGATGCGCGGGTGTTGCACGGCCACGTAGATGGTCCCGACCTGATCGACCGCTAAGTGCAACATGGCCTGCGCGTGCACGGCGCCGAACGTATCGTAACTGCCGCCAGTCAAAGCAACGTTTGCCAAGCTGAACGGCGGCACGACGAGCGTGCGCCATTCGGCATGAAAAGCGGCACCGGATCCGTCATTGAAGAAGCCAAAGCGCTGCGCGATCAGCGAATGCCGGCCGGTGCGCGTCGCGACGACCAATTGCTCGCCGAAAGCGGCGATGCGCCCTGCGTCGCGCGTCAGCGATTCGACGGCGACGCTAGGCGAGCCATTCCAAACCGGGGGATCCTGGTCGATTTGAGCGTCCGAGAGCACGCTCCCGCCGACCGATTGCGCCTGGGCGTTGAAGCGTTCCAGCGAGTATTCCGTGGCCGAGCTGTACAGAACGCTCACGTCGTCCAAGGGGTGTACGGCAAAATCCAAGAGGAAGCGGCTGTTGGTCGAGACCGCGACGGACTTGAGTCGCCGGCCCGCAGCATCGAACAGCAGCAATTCGCGCTGGGGCGAGCCCCAATCCACGCGCATATCGAGCGGCTTGTCCAAGAGTACGAGCAGCGCGCCGTCGCTGCGTGCCTGAACCTTGATCACGAACCGGTCGGCGAATGTCAGCTCGAGCAGTTCGTGCCCGCCTTCGCCGCCTTCGCCGCCTTCGCCGCCTTCGCCGCAGTCACTCGTGCCGTCTTGGCGGCAGTCGCCTCCGCTTCCGGCGTCGCCACCGCTCCCGACGCCGCCGCTCCCGGAGTCGCCCTGATCCGGCATGCTGCCACTGTGCCCAGCTGTGCCACTCGCGCCGCCCGCACCGCCGCTGGCGGCTCCCGGGTCAAAGGCCGCACCGCAACCAGACAGCGCGCTCGAAAGTAGCAAAAACGCCGGATATTTGCGGAGGGTGCGCGCGCTTTTGTGCAGCGCCGAGGTGATCAACGACGGGGAGAAGAGTTGTTGCTGGGCCATAAGGGTGACTCGGCCATATCACGTTATGTGCCAAGCACTGGTGAGCAGGGGCCTCCCTTGCGCTCACTGAGACTCGCTTTCAGAACGTTGATTTCTTTTTTCTTGGAGGGGTAGCGGGCGCGGCGCGCACGGTGCGTCGCGTAGCTCGGTGCGCGTCGTCGCCGATGGTCCTCTCCTCTGCCGCCGCGGTCGCGCCGCGAGCACTGGCGACCCTGAAGACGTTCAAGCTCTGCTTCGGCGACGACAACGCGCCCCACGGGCTGCTCGACCTTTCAACAGCGGCTCCCTGATGAGCAGAGGTCGGGGCGTCGCCCTCTCTGATCGACGCCCGGCGCCCCTACGGGACGACATGTGCGACGATGACGCCGCCCCCTTCGACGTCGGTCACTCGAACGAAGACGTCGCCCTGTGTACCGGCAAGCATCCGAGATTCCGCGGGCGCGTCGACGCTCTTGCTCCAGAGTCGTTCACCAGCCGACGAGCACGCGATCACGTAGAATGCGTTGGGCTCAGCGTCTTTTCGCTGCGTGAAGAGAAAGGCGTTGTTGCTCGCGTCCAGCTGGAAAGCGGCGAGCTCGGATCCGTCGAGGGGGATGCTCCAGACTCGCGCGGCGCTGCCAGGCTCCACGCTAGTGAGCGAGACGAAGGCGAGCAGGTCCTGATTCGGCTTGGCCACGATGAACCGACCGTCCTCCGGAATTTCCAGGCTGTCGAGCGCCGTGCCGCCGGGCAAGAGCGGGGATAGTCTCCTGCTCGCGGATGGCCGCCAGGGCGACCTTGGCCTTGAACGCTGCGCTGTGCCGGATGCGGGTGCTTTTCATCGTTTTGCTGCTCCTTCTGCGAGGAGCAGGCGCCGTTTACACCACCTTAGCCGCTGGTCCGAATTTTGGGATCCTCTTCACGCTTCGTCATGCACCTGGCGCCGAGCGCGCTCTGCGAAGCGAACGATCTGCTAGTCTCGCGCGAGTGGGTGCATCGCCACGACCCACCCACTCGCGTAGAACGGTTAGAACTCGGGCTCGATCAAAGGCCGAACGAGACGCCCTCGAAGGACGCGTAGCACAGGGGAGGAACGGCGCTCGGCAGTTGGATTAAGACCGTTCCGTCGGGAATGAACACGGCCTGCCCCTTCTTTCCACCGCAAACGTCGATGGGAGCGAAAACCAGCGTCGCTGGCCGATGGCGCTCGGGCAGAACGAAGGGTCTCATGTCCGTCCCGGTAGTCGCGATCGTGCCGCGGAAGCGGATCACCCCGTCGTCGTTCTTCATCGCCAAGGAGCGCGCACCGACTGGCGCGTTCGTCCAGCCGTTACGCAGCGGGACTTGAACGAACGCGGTGGCAGCGATGTCGAACCACACGCCTTCCAAAGAGGTCATGCAGCGTGCGTCCGCCTGGCTATCCTCCGCGATCACCAACACCGCGCCGCTCGGCTCAATCAGGAGTCTACCCTTGTTTCCGCCGCACAGCGCGACGTTGGCGTAGACGCGGGCCGGCGGACGGAACTCTGCGGGGAGCGTGAATGCTGGCCCTGTCACCGTGGTCGAGTTCGCAATGGCTCCCTGGAGGTACGCCAGGCCGTTGACGCGACGCACAGCGGCTGCCCGAGTGCCGAGTGGCGCGTGAGTCCAGCTATTTTGCAGACCCAGCGTCGTAAATCCATTATTGGTTTGAGCAAACGATACTCCTTCTACGGACGTGATGCATTGCGCGTCGGCAAGGTTACCGTTCTCGGGAACGATGGTCATGACTCCATTCGTTTCTATCCGGACATGCCCGCCCGTGTCGTTGCAGAGCAGCACGGGGACGTGCACCGTCGCGCTCGGGCGATGCTCCGGGCGCAGCCCGAACGGCGCCGCGGTGGTTCCGGAGCGCACGGCACCTCTCAGTTGCACGATATCGTTTGCGACGGATATGCCTGGTACGGCCGACGCAGCAGCGACCGTCCAGCCGTTGATCAGGGAAAATGGCCTGAAACTGGTGATCGTCTTTTGAGGCGCAGTGTTGATGTAGTTGGCGTAGCCGTCCGTGGGCCACCAGCCCACCTTCGTATACTGGTTGAGTCCCCCGCACGTGGCGAGGGAGGTGCAGGAGATCGTCCACCAAGCGTGCGACACCACCGCTACCGTCTGCCCGGAGCGAACGCAGACACCGCCAGAATCTCCGTGCGCTGTAGTCTCGCGCCCCGAGATCGTCGGGACGATCAGCCGATCTGACGAAATCTCCGTCGGCGTTCGCGTCAGCGATTTCCACTCACCGAATCCGGTGACTCCGGTTCCGGGATCGATGTATTCCGTGTTGCCTCGGCCATAACAAGTGATGTTTTGGCCAATCAGTGAAGTGGCCGACGCAGTGGACACGGTGCGCGTGACGTTCGGCCAGGTCGAGCCCGCCGCGGGGGGCGCGAGGCGAGCGAGCGCGAGGTCGCTCGCGCCGAGTTGCGTGACCTGTGTCGCATGGCGAGTCTCCAACGTGCCGTCCGCGCGCGGAGCCGAGAACGAGTTCGCTGTCGGGGCCGTCTGATCGATGCAGTGAGCCGCCGTCAGCACCCAATCACGGTGAATCAGCGAGCCTGAGCATCCGCCGCCGACGTCGATCAATCCGAGCGTGCGGCGGGTCGCTACGTCGACTGCCGTCCCCCCAATGATTTCCTCGCTCGTGCTCCCCACATCCTCGTCTTTCAAGCTTTGGGCGTCGACGACGCAGCCTACCGTCCCGAGCCCCAGACCCGCCGCCGTGAGCAACCAAACCAATGATCCCTTGCTAAACATATGTACTTTCCTTTCGAGTTACGACCCTACACGCGTGAGGTACACACGCGCACGCGCACACACGCGCACGCGCGCACGCGCGCCGAACAACGTTCTCGACCTTCCACTGGTCGCACGCACGAGTGAGCGATACGCGAGCGCCACCCCAGAGCTGGAGCGAGGGACGGAGCGCGAGCGGCACCGCCGCGAGCGCTCCGTCCTTCGTGTTCGCCTCAGTTACAGAAACGCCATTGCGCGCTGGTCGCGCTCGCTTGAGTTGGGCTGGACGTGAGCTGCCCAGTTTGCGGGCTCAAGTAGACATGTTGCGTCGATTGCACGCGGCTTCGAATATTGTAGCCGCTCGTAGCCGGCACGATCGCCCAATGCGCTGATTGGCCCGTCAGGACTTGCAGCGTGCCTAGCTGGAGGCCGCCGGAACCGATTCCGAGATATTGCCCCGTCCAGCGGTTCTTGATGCGGAAATGTCCCGCGTCCACTGCCTCGAGAATCCACTGCGAGCTCCAGGACGTTGCAGGGACCGACGACGCCGCGAGGCCAATCTCGTTGTTGATGTAAAGCGTGGCCTGGAGCGCGTTCTGGATGTAGAGGTGACGCCCCGTGAGCGGACGCGGATCGACGGCTCCGAACAAGCAGTGATCCGAGAAGGTGACCGCGTCGACGCGCCTGAAGGCTTCGTCGAAGTTGCCGCCGTTGTTCGCGATCATCACGATGTTCAGCCTGCGCGCTTCGTCGGAGATCGCGATGCTCCAGGTGCCGGCCATGCCGCCACCCATGACACCGCCCCCGCTCGTCCTGTACGTGCCGTTCGACTGCAAATCGTAACCGATGCCAAACTTGTCGAGGAAGCTCGCGTAGCCAGTCGCGGACGCACTGAGCGCCAGATAGCTCTCCAACGCCATCCAGCGGTCCCACGTCGGTTCACGGTTGATGTAGCCAGTGTCTCGGGTGTGCCGCCCGGCGAGTCGCTCGCGGCTGACCACGATGTCGGCGAGGCCCATGTCTCCCGCGAGATACTGCTCCAGGGTGCGCGGCGCGATCAGATGTTCTGCCAGATAACGCAGCATGAAATAGCCATTGCTGGAGTAGCGCCCCGCACCGCCCACGTCGGTCGCGGGCAGGCTGTACAGCCAGCGCGCGTTGTGATGCTTGTTCCACTGCGCGGCGGTGATTCCGAACTTGAAGGCCAGCTCGTCGACCGCCTCCTGGCTGTGGGAGGTGTTACCGATACCGCTCCGGTGCGTGCGCAGGTGCTCGACGGTGATGGAGTTCACGTTCGCTCCAGGGGAGGAGCCAGGAACGGCCGTCAGGTTCAGGAGCGGGAACACGGGCGTGGAAGGCGTGATCCGCCCTTCCGAGATGAGCTTCACGATTGCGGCCTGGGTGATGACCTTGTCGTTGCTGGCCAGCCGCATTACAGCGTCCCTCGGCATGAACGTCGTGAGGTGCTTGTCGCGAAAGCCGAAGCCGGCGGAGACGAGCGTCTGGCCGTTCTTCATGACAGCCAGCGACGCACCGGAGACGCCCTGCTTCTGCAGCGCCTCCTTGAAGGCGGTGACGTACGCCCCGTAGGCCGTGCTCGGCTCCGTCATGCGATCCACCGGCAGATGCGCGAGCCTGAGCTCGTTCGTCAATCCCAGGTCGAAGAATCGGTCCCAGGCGTTGACCTGGATCACGTTGTTCGCGGCGTCGTACTCGTACTTATCCCACTCGAGACGTACCGCAATCACGTTCGTGCCGATGTTCAACGAGGCGCGCGCCTCGCTGCTCAAACCGAGGTGGCGGTAGCTCCCCGTGCCCCGGCCGTTGCTCGTCGCCAGGATACCGTTGATGTACACGGTAATCCCTTCGCCCCAGCGGCCCCAGAGCATGGCGCCATCCTTCTGGGCCTGGGAGGTGATGGCGAACGTCTTCCGCAACCACAAACCCCGACTATTGACCGTGGTCATCAACTTGTCTCCCTCCACGGGAGCGTGGCTGCCGAAGCCCGCCTGTGCGTTCATCTGCCAGCTGTTGCCCGGCACGAACTCGGGCCGCGTCCACGCCGGCGACGCGTTGAGGTCCGGACAATTCGGGTGATCGGGCCCGTCCTTACGCTCAGCGGGCTCGCCGTCCGGAGCGTCTGCCTGCCCGGGGTCGCATTTGACCGGGGTCACCGTGCCGTTCGGGTTCGTCGTGGTGTAGTGCCAGGTCGCGCCGCCGGCGCGGCCGGGGGAAAATAGCCAGTTTGGCGGCATTGCCAGATCTCCGTCGACGGCCGCGCGATCGCACTCGCTGTTGATGGGGTCAACGGAACCCTGGACGTCGAAGTTGCTGATCGTCGTCGTCGCCAAAGCGTTGGGGTTCTGGGACGCGAGCGCGACACCGTAGAAAGCCTGAGCGTCGTCGAACGCCACGGTCTGCTTCCAGCGGAAGGACCAGCACGCGCCGTCGTCCGAGGTGTAGACGCTGAAGACATTCCCCTGACGCGTCATGCGCAGCCACTTCGACGGCTTCAACCAGCGGACGCGATGTTCGTTCCAGCCGACGGGAGGTGCGTCCTGCCAGGTGGAGCCGGTGCCGCCGCCGTTCACGTCGCGCCATTGAAAGGCAGAACCCGCCGACGGCCGCAACAACATGAACGCGTTCTTCGCGTCCGGAGCGAGGCTGTCGCGGATCATCACCCCCACTTTCGTCCACGTGTTCGGCTCGGTTACGGATTGGATGCGCGCGGTGACCTGTCCGTCGCCCGACAGCGAACGGTGCATGAAACGGAAGGCGTCCGAGGTGTGCCAGATGTCGCTGCCTGCACCTCGAAGGGTATACGTTCCGCCGGAAACGGCCGTCGAACCGGCCAAGCCCGTATTGCCCACGTTCGTGGAGGTGAGCGCGCCGATGGGCCCCGAGGTGAAGACGCGGACGTCGTCCAGCTGAAAGAGCTCGTCACCAGACGTGGCCTTGACCACGAAACGCACGCGGAACCCTGCAACACCGACGTAGCTGCTCAGGTCGATCTTCTCCGCAACCCAGGCGTTCGTGTCGCCGCTGCCGCCGAACCAGTTCCGAACGCGCACCCAGCTCGTGCCGTTGAAAAGCTCGACCCGCGCGTAGTCGTCGGCATCGAAGTCGCCGTCGACGAAGCGCAAGAAGCTCAGGCTCGCGTTCGAGCCGCCCGTCAGGTTCAACACCGGTGACGTGATCGTGCACTCCGTGTCGCAGTCCGTGACAGTGGCCGTCAGCCCGCCGGAGCCGGTACCCGGGTAACCTGACGCAGATGCCAGAACTTGCGAGCGGAAGTCACCCTCGCCAGTTTGTGTCCACTGGTTCAAGCTGGGCCCGAAATTGTCCGAGAAAACTTGCGTGAGTGCGCTGCTGACGCGGCTCACCGGCTCCCCGGCCAGCTCAGATCCCGGCTCTGCTCCACACGCCGCGAGCGAGGCTCCAAGCGCGAGCCGAACCAACGCTGGACGAGCGCCGCCCAATAAACCCACCGAACGATTGATTTCCATCACTACTACCCTTTCAAGCACTCTGAATTGGCGCATGCGCCACGATCTCGCCGAGCGCGGCCCCGCAGGTGCGGCCGCGTCCACTCTCCCCAGCTGAACGAGTCGAAGGCACGCCAGGTCCCACCCCCAGCGCAGAATCTGAAAAATAGACCAAACTTTTTTCTGCGGGCGCTCGGTGAGCCCGGCGCTGCATGCGCTCTTGCCGGTCACGGTGGAGGTGGCCACCACTGCCCAGCGTCTTGTTGTTGCCTAGCTCGCACACCACCTCTTGCGCGGCGCTGCCGGCGTAGGGCTTGCGCGCTGAGCTTGACGTCGTAGCTGCCCGCCTCGACGCGCGTCAGGGTGACATTCGAGTCACGCTCCCGCAGCAGGCCTGCCACTCAGCTGTACCTGCTTGCCGCCTTGCCGGCCTTGCGGCCTTGCCGCCCCACGCAAGTTCGGAGTACTGACAGCTCGTGCGCATCCCGAATGCCGAGCTTGCCGTTGCTGCGGAGCGCTGCTTTCGCGAAGGAAGGGGGCGTTTCCCGCTAGTCGAATGGGACGAGAGCGATTTCCTCGCCGCCTGGGAGCAGTATTCGCACCTGGGTTTCAACGCCGATCGGGTCGAAGACGACTACGTGCGTTTGGCTTGCCTGCGGGGGCGGCCGGGGGCCGCGGAAACACTGAACGAATCGTACCTTCTGCCATTGGCGGAGGGCATCAATCGCGTCTGTCAGAGTCCGGAGCTCACCGACGGCGTGCTTCAGAAGCTACGTGAAAAGCTACTCCTGCCACCCGCGCCTCGTCTGCTTGGCTACCGCGCGCCGGGTAACTTTCGAGCTTGGCTCAAGGTCGTTGCCACGAGTCTGGCGCTCGACGTCGCACGCGAGCTCGGTATCAAGAGGCGACGTGAGGTCGAGCTCGACGAGCGGTTGGAGGCCCTTGCCGCAGGGCCGGAAGAGCAGTACATTCGCGCTGAGCTTCAACAGGCGTTTCGGGGCGCGCTCCGGGCTGCGGTCAAGCGCCTGCCCGAGCGCGAGCGCCAAGCGTTGCGCATGCACCTGGTGGCAGGTTGGAATATCACCCAAATCGGGCGAGTGTTTTCCGTGAGCAAATCGACGGCGGCGCGCTGGCTGATTGCTGCCAAGGACCAACTGCACGTGCTGCTTTGCGCGGACCTTCGGCGACGATTAGGGGCGGACAGTGGACAGGACTCGCTGGCCTTGGAAGACATGCCGAGCCGGCTGGACGTCAATCTTTCCAGTTTGTTCCAGACCACGGGGGTATTGCCCGCCCCCTAGTTACGTCTGATCATCACTAGCGCAGCCCATGTCGTCCGACCATCAATGTTTGTCCGAGGACATCGTGCTCACGCTCGTGTTGGGCGGCTTCGAAGAGTCTCGCGCATGCGCGCTGCTCGGGGAGGCAGAGCAATGCTCGGACTGCTCGTTGCTCCTGCACGAGGCTGGGCAGGCGATTGCCGAAGGCGAAAGTGCTGGCGACGCTTCGCCGTGGCTGAGCGCTGCTGATGTCCTGCGGGTGGGAGGCGTCATCGCGGCTCGCTTTCGCGTGCTGCGCCTGTTAGGGCGGGGCGGTATGGGCGAGGTCTACGAGGCGCTCGACGGCGAGTTGGGTGAGCTCGTGGCACTCAAGACCATTCGAACGGCCCACGCCTCGCTGCCTTCCAGTGTCGACCGCTTCAGGCAAGAAGTGCGACTCGCCCGGCGTGTCGTGCATCCCAATGTCTGTCGGGTTCTGGAGTTTGGCCGTCATCAAGCCGAAAGCGGGTTGCCCGTCTACTTTTTGACGATGGAGCTGCTGCGCGGTGAGCTCCTGAGTCGGCACTTGCGTCGGCGAGTTCGCCTGAGCACCCTCGAAAGTGTCGCTATCGTGCGACAAATCAGCGCCGGCCTGAGTGCTGTTCACGCACAGGGGGTGCTGCACCGAGACATCAAGCCCGCCAACGTCATGCTGTGTTCGACTCAGGGCGAAGGCGAGCCGCCGGGGGGCGCAGCATCGCGTGCGGTGCTGTTGGACTTCGGCGTCGCGCGCTCGCTCGCTCGTGGCTCCGTCGCGCTCAGCAACGGAGCCTTGATCGGTACCCCAGACTACATGGCCCCGGAGCAGCTGCAGTCGCAGGCACTTTCGCCGGCGACCGACATCTATGCATTGGGGATGGTGCTCTTCGAGTTGCTCACGGGGAAGCTTCCCTTCGCTGACGATCCCACGCTGACCCGGGCGCTCAAACGGCTGCAAAGCTCCGCCCCGACGCCGAGTACGAGTCCCGCGGAGCTACCGCCGGAGCTCGTGCGGCTGGTCGCGCGCTGCTTGGAGACGGACCCCAGGCGGCGTCCGCAGTCCGCGGCGGAACTCCTGAATGAGCTGGCCGCGTTCGAGCGCGATCTCTCGGGGCCGCCGAGCCCGAGTACGCCGCAGAGCGTCGGAAGCGACACTGGAAGCACTGGGGCTGCACGCGTGCGATTCATTGTGGCATGCGCGATCGTCGCTGGGATCGGAATCGTGGTCGCGCTCGGTGCCAGGGCGGCAAGCCCGAAGGCGGCAGCGGTGGCAGCGTTGCCCGGCCACGCGCCAGCGCGGCCGGCATCGCCACCCGCGAGCGCGCGCACCAAGGGGCCCATGCCGAGCGCCGCTGAACCGACGCAGGACGGAGTCGCCGCGTTGGCACATGAGCAGCCCGTGAATCAGCCCGCGCCGCCGCGGGTTTCCGAGCCGAGCAAGGTTCCGTCCGCGCCGGTCCGGAGGGCCTCGGCCGCGGACAGCGCGCGTTCTCCCGCGTCTGCCGAACGGCCTTGCTCGCCTCCCTACTACTTCGATCACGACGGGTTTCGAGTCTATCGAAAGGAGTGCATGTGATTCATCGGGTGAAAGTGGCACGTTCTGGGTGTGCGCGATGGGCGGCCGTGCTGGGCACACTCGCGTTCGCTAGCAACGCCTCTGCCGAGCCACGCCCGCCGGCCTCGACGTCGGCGCAGCCGTCGGTAGCGGCGGCCGATCAGTGCATCGCGTGGCATCGGCAAGCTCAAGTCGAGCGCCGCGAAGGCCATCTGCTCACGGCACACGAGCAGCTGCGAAGTTGTCTTACGCCCCAATGTAGTCCGGTTCTGCGAGAAGCGTGTGCCACGCTGCTCGCGGACCTGGAGCGTGACACCCCCTCGGTGGTCTTGGCGGCCGACTCGGAGCATGGCGACCTCCTGAACGTCACTGTGGATGACGCGGGCACACGCATCGCGGCTAGGCTCGATGGCGTGCCGATCCGTCTGGATCCTGGGGAGCATCAGCTCGAGTTTCGAGCGGCAGGAATGGCTCCCTTGAAGAAATCGGTGGTGCTGCGAGCAGGCGATCAGAATCGGCGCATCGCCGTACGTTTGACCCCGCTCGAGGCGCCCGGAGCCCCACGGCTCGAGCCAACGACGCCAGCGCCCAGCGCGGCCCGTCGCCACCGTTGGGACTACGTGCTGCTTGGCGCGGGCTCAGCCCTGGGTGTCGCCGCGATTGGGGTGGGTGCCTCTGCCGTCAACGACTACCGGGATGCCGAAGGCTCGTGCGCGCCGCTGTGCAGCAAGCAGCAGAGCGACGCCATTCACACCAAAGCGATCGTTGCGGACGGGTTGTTCGTGCTTTCAGTGGCGGCACTCTCGTACGGAGTGTACCGCTTGCTGTCGACCGGCGACTCGCCTCGTGCTGCGTCCGTCTGGCTGGGGCCCGGTTCGGTTTCTGCGCAGGGTCGGTTTTGAAAGCGCGGAGCTTGCACCCAAGGCGGCCCCCGGCGGGGCCTATTTCGCTCGCGCTGTTCGTGTGCTGGTTCACGCTCGGTTGTAGCTTGACACTGGACTCGGAAAAGTTGAGTGCGGGCTGCCCGGAGGGGTTCAGAGCCTGCGCCGGAAGTTGCGTAAGCCTCGAGAACGCTTGCGCTTGCCCGGACGGTGAGTTTGCGCAAGCGGGCGCCTGTTTGCCGATTTCTTCCTGCACTTCCAGCCAGTACGAGCTCACTCCGCCGAGCGTTGACCGTAATCGAGAGTGCCGCGAGCTCACTGATTGTGCGCCCGGTCAGTTCGTCCAGATCTCTCCGGGGCCAACGAACGACAGAAGCTGCAGCAGCTGCCCGCCCGACACCTTCAGCGATAGCGACAACTCGCTTCGCTGCAGCGCATTTCGTGACTGTGCGGAGGATGAGTACGAAACCGTCGCGCCGACCGCGGTGCGACAGCGAAAGTGCACTCCTCATACGCGCTGCGCGCCCGGCGAGCGCGTCGTGAGCGAGCCGAGCGGCGCGCATGATCGAGCCTGCCAGCGGTGTCCGGCAGGGACCTTCAGCGATGGCGAGAACGCACTCGAGTGCTCCGCGTGGGGCAAGTGCTCACCGGGTTCAGTCGAGACCGAAGCCCCGAGCGCCAGCCATGATCGCGTGTGCACGGCGTGCTCGGTCAGCGAGTTCGAATCCGCCGGGGAGTGTCTGGCCCTGAGCGAGTGTGCGCCGGGTGAATACGTGAGCGTGAACGCCGGCCCGGTCAGCGATCGCAGCTGTGCTCCTTGCCCGGCGGAGACCTTCACGGTGTCCGTCAATGCAGCCGAATGCAGGGCCGCGACGCTCTGCGCCGCGGGTCAGACCGAGGCCTCGCCACCGACGGCGCGCAGGGATCGCGTGTGCCTCGATTG
>DATEPG010000125.1:0-2447 GCA_035273265.1 Polyangiaceae bacterium | reverse complement strand
TGCCGGACCGGGATCGGCAAGACCGGGGTCGTCGCCCTCCTCGAGGGCGCGGCGCCGGGACGCACGGTCGGGCTGCGCGCGGACATGGACGCGCTGCCGATCCACGAGCAGACCGGGCTGCCGTTCGCGTCGAAGACCGCGGGGAAGATGCATGCCTGCGGCCACGACGTGCATACCGTGATCGCGCTCGGCGTCGCGGCCACGCTACATGAGCTGCGGGACTCCCTCAAAGGACGAGTGAAGTTCATCTTCCAACCCGCAGAGGAGACGCTCTCGGGCGCGCAGGCGATGATCGCCGACGGCGTGCTCGACGATCCGAAAATCGACCTGATCCTCGGCTACCACAACTGGCCCGCGGTCCAGGCGGGCCGCGTGGGCTACAACGCCGGCGCGGTGATGTCCGCCGCCGATGCGTTCGACATCACGCTCAAGGGGCGCGACGGCCACGGCGCGCATCCGCACCTGGGCATCGACGCGCTTGCCGCCGGTGCGCACTTCGTGTCGCAGCTCCAGACGATCGTGAGCCGCGAAGTGAAGCCGCTCGCGGCCGCGGTGGTGACCGTGGGCGAATTCCACGCGGGGCGGGCGCGCAACATCATCGCCGGCGCGGCGCAGCTCAAGGGCATCGTGCGCACCATGGAGCCGGGCCTGTCGGAGAAGATCGAAGCGGCGATGCGCCGGATGCTCGAGGGCGTCAAGGTGGGCATGCGCGTGGACTACGATCTCGACTGGAAGCGCATGGCGCCGCCGCTGCGCAATAACCCCGAGATATTGGCGAGACTTCTGGGTAGCGCGCGCGAGGCACTGGGCAAGGAGAACGTGCTCGAGCTGCCCGAGCCATCGATGGGAAGCGAGGACTTTGCCTGGTTCGCCGAGAACGTCCCCGCGGCGCACCTGCGCATCGGCTCGAAGATCGACGGCCTCGACACCGCGATCCACCGCTCCAACTACGACTGCAACGAGCTCGCGATTCCGGTGGGAGTGAGGGTACTCGCGCGCGCCGCGCTCGACCTGGGGAATTCGGCGACGGAGCCCTAATTATTCTGGGACGAATGGGTATCAATCAGGACAATCGGGGAATCGGGCGGGGCCCGAAGACTCGCGACGGGTGCTCTGTCGAACTCTATTTGAAATCGCCGTACTACGGTGAAGTGGAGCTTTTTCAGCCCTGGATTCCGGCCGGTTCCTCGATCCTCGAGCTTGGCTGCGGTGTAGGAAGGGTAACGCGTGTGCTTTTAGATCGCGGCTACCGCGTAACCGCTGTCGACAACTCACCGGAAATGTTGGCGCATGTGCCTTCGCAGGCGTTCAAGATCTGCGCGGATATTGAGGGCTTGGCGCTTGAAACGGCCTTCGACGCAGTTATTTTTGCCAGCTGCCTCATTAACACCCCAGATGCCGCCCTTCGAGCCCAGCAGTTGGTGAAATGCCGTGAGCACTTGAATCCCAACGGTCATCTCATCTTCGAACGCTTCGATCCCAGTTGGCTCTCAACGGTGGAAGTTGGCTCTGTGGGTAAGCTGGGAGATATTGAAATTCACGTTGACGCGGTTCAGCGGAACGGAGCGAATGTCTATATGTGCCTTCGCTATCGTGATCGCACCGAAGACTGGCTACATTGCTTCACGGACACGATTCTTAGTGATGACGACGTGCGGACGTGTCTGTTGTCGGCTGGATTTACCGCCCCGTCTTGGATTGATAGCCGATGGGGAGTTGCCAAAGTGATGGGGAATCAGGGCTCGGTCCCCGAATAGCTCGGGCTCCGTCCCGAACCCGGTTCGGGCTCCGTCCCCGAACTCAGAGGTCGTCGCGTCGCTTCTCTTTTGGCGGCTCGGTCGCCGGCGTGCGGCTCGACTTCTCTTGGTCGATGCCTTTCGGCATCTCAGGCTCGATCGGGTGCTCTTCAGGCTCCGGCTTTTCGGAATTGCGCTTGCGGTCCATGCCCGGCTGCCGCAATCATCATGCCTGAATGAAGTGGTTCGATCTCTCGCGCACCATCGTGCTGCCCGCGCATTGCGATTCGTACGGGCACATGAACGTGCGCTACTACGCCGCGTTCTTCGACGACGCGGGCTGGCACATGCTGGCGATGGCCGGCATCTCGCTCGCCGAGGTGAAGCGGCGCGGCTTCGGCACGGTAATGGCCAGCCTCACGATCGAGTTCCACCATGAGATCACGGCGGGGCAGCTCGCGCTCGTTCGGGGCGCGGTCACCAAGGTCGGAACCAAGAGCTACAGCTACGAGCTGCGGCTCTATGAATCCGATTCGATGACGCACTGCGCGACCGAGAAAGCGGTAGAAGTGTGCTTCGATACGCAGGCCCGAAAAGGCGTCGCGCTGCCCGAGGACCTGAAGGCGAAGCTGACCGCGATTACTTCATGAGGTCGCCGGTCTGTCCCTGGCGCGCCTTGCCATCCCGGAATTCGTCGCCGCCGATGCTGCC
>DATEPG010000124.1:0-13939 GCA_035273265.1 Polyangiaceae bacterium | reverse complement strand
CGATGAGCCGCCGCTCGTCGTCGCGGCCCCGCCACCACCCGTGGTAGCGCCGCCAGTGCTAGCGGCAGCTCCTGCCTTGCCGCCGCTCGCCGCGCCTGCGGTCGCGGTTGAGCCGGCATTGCTGCCACCGGGAGCTGGATCGTCATCGCTACAGCTGATTGCCGTAGCAAAGGCGGCCACAGCAGGAAGGGTCATCCACCAAACTTTGGAATTTCTCATCAGAACCTCGCGAAGATTGAACGTTAGGCGGGCAAAGAGTGCCAGAAGAGCAGGGGGCGACGCTACGGCTCGGCCATCATCCGAGCAACAATTTAGGATTCTTGCGCACGATTGCGTGCCCACACCCGATCACCGTGCGTGACGATTTCTGCATGGTACTGCCTAAGCAAGGCACGTGCCCGTTCAGCGCGCCTCACGAAACCCCGCCGCCTCACTCGTGAGTTGCTTGTTGGGCGCCTAGGGTGCCGCTGATGGCATCACGGTTTTCGTGCCGCCCACGCTGATGCTTGCGGCGACTGATTCGACTTCAGCTTGCGGCAAGCGATCGTTGCTCGCGATGAGGAGATCGCCAGTCACGCTGCGCAACTTGCCGAGCGCCGCGATGCGGGTCAGGTTCGGGTTGAGATGGATGAACAGGTTGCCCTGGACCACCTCCAGGTTCTCCAGGCCATGCAGCGTCAGGAACCCGGGGCTGCGGAAGACGTTGAGGCCGCCTTCGATTCTCGTCACGTTGCGCAGCGCCGCGAAGTCTTCGAGACCCGTCACCGAGTCCTCCTGGAACCGGCCCACCAGGACGGTGCAGTCAGAGAATTCGGCCAGCTGCTCGAGGCTGCGGACGTGGACATACACGTCCGGACTGTCGCCACAGCGTTTCTCGTCGACCACAGCGTCAGTGCGCTCGGTTGCCCGAGAGCCGCACGATAGAGACGCCATCAACGCGATCAGCGTCAGAACCGGGAGGCGAAGCCGCCGTGCCATCGTCCCACGATAGCGGCGTGACCGTCCTTAGTCGAGCTATAGAATTCCACCCGGTAACGGCGCGACATTCGTGTCCACGCCGCGTGGTGGCGCTGGACACGGCGCCATTGGTGCGATCTCACACATCATGCGAAACTGGTATCCTACAAACGAACGGGCTCGAGAAGAAGATCGCACCAATGATCCCTGCCTGGGCTGTGTCGAAGGACCGACCAATGCGCTCACTGCTCCTGCTCGTGGCACTTGCTTGCTTGGCGGCCGCTCCCTCGACGCCCATCGTCGAACTCGCTGCGGCGAAGCGATTGCTGCCGACCTCCGTGGATTGCGACAACATACCGTGCCTGATCGACCACGGCTATCGGGCGGACGCAGAAGCGAGTCGACTGGCCTTGGCGCTCTTTCAGACTACCGGTGACGTCGCTGGGGTCGGCCCGGAAGAAGTAATGGACGGCGGATTTCGCGGCACTATCCGACTCGTGCCGCAGCTGCCCGTCAACGGCTACCGAAAGCATTTGCTGTGGGTCAGCCGCGGCGCAAGCGCCGTGGATCAGTTCTTCGACGGCTTGTTCGCCGGACGACCCCAGCCGAACTATCGCTGGCGGGCGCTCGAGTTTCGCTTCGTCCGATCGCTGGTCAAGCATCGGCCCAGCGCCTATGCGTTCGACTGGACGATCGAGTACAACGTCGAAGGCTCGCTCAATCTCAGCGAAAAGGCCGTGCGAGAGACATTGTTTCACGAGCTCTTCCACCTCAATGACGAGGCGCACGGGGATTGGTCCGTGCAGCGCCTTGCGGACGACTACCGCGCGATCCTCGCGAAGTGCGGCGCGCAGCCGACCCTCGCATGCCTTGCGCCCTACGCGCCGAACGACACGCGGGTACGAGGCGGTACCTACTACGCCTTTCAACAGAACAACGGCGTCACCGTCCACGAGTATGCCGCGGAGATCGCGGTGCGCTACTTCAAGGAGCAAAGCGAGCTGCTCGCCAAGGGCAAGCTTTCGCGGCGGGCGTTCAAATGCGGCCCTGCGGAAAGCACGCGCGCCTGGAACGCTTTGGTCCGTGAGTTCTTCGACGGTCGTGACCTAACGCCAGCTTGCTGAGCGTCCGTACTCGCCGTCACGGGGGCAACAACGGCTGGGCCAAGACCGGACAACTCTCGGAATCAATGAACTTGTGCGCTCACGCGCCTGCCCGTCAGTACGACTGGCAGCACCGCATCCGCCACTGCAGCAACAACTGCGACGACGGCCGTAGGCGTGGCGAGATCCGTCCAGCTTGCCACGACGAACTCGTGTTCGACTTGGCAATGCGTCCGCCGCCGGAGCTGAACGCGCTGCGCTGCCACACCTTCGCGCTGCGCTGCCACACCTTCGGAGGGAAAGCGACCCACGCGCTGGCCGACGAACAGCTGTACTTCAACAGCGCATCGACCACAGCGCATCCGACATGTGCCGGAGCGTGTGGCAAGGTGGGAGAGTTCGCGAGCGGCTTGCTTCAGAGCTTCGAATGCGCAGCCCGGGCTGAAGCGAACCGTGCTTCAGTAGCGTGAATGCGCTGGTGGGTTCCGTTCTTTTTGGTCGCGTGCAGTTCAGGTGATCCATCGTCTGTCCCGGGGCCGGGTTCGAGCCCGGGCGGTGCGGGCGGCAATGATGGCGGACCGAGTCGCGGCGGAGGCGGAAGCGCCGGTGAGGGCGAAGGCGAAGGCGGAGACCTGAGCGATCCCGACGGCGCTGCGGGGCCGGAGATCCGGCAAGCCCCGAGCATCGTCGGCGATGCGATTGAAGGCGCGACCCTCACAGCCTCCTTCGGTAAGTATAGTGAGGGTGCGACACTGGAAGGGGTTTGGCAGCGTTGTGCTGATGCAACCTGCCAAAAGGCTGCGAACGCGGAGGATGGCACCGGCTACGTTCTTCGCGCGGCGGACGTGGGATACCGCATGCGCCTCAGGGTGACTGCAACTGACGCCGAGGGCTCGACTATCGCCATTTCCCCCTCAACCGACGTGGTGGTTGGGATCGGGGAGATCGTGAACAAGGAACTGCCGGTGCTCGGCGCTCCGTTCGTGTTTCGCGCGCTCGAGCTGACCCCGGGGATCTGGCTCAGCGATCGCGAACTCACGCCGAGCTATCAATGGCAGCGCTGTGTCAGAGGTGATTGCGAGGACATCGCGGGCGCAACCGACAAGTCTTACACGCCGGCTATCGGGGACCTTGGAGCGCGTCTCAAGGTCGTGGAAACGGTTGCCAGCGACGACGAGCGCTTCAGCGCAAGCAGCGAAGAGACCAACGAAGTCACGTGCGCCGAACCGCTCGCGAGCGCGCCGCTGAGCGCCACCTCCGCCAGCCACGTGGCGAGTGGCGTCAAGTGGACCTTCCCAGGCGGCATTTTCCCGGCTACTTCGCAGGCGATCGGCCCGGCCAAGCGCAGCGCGCTGTTCGTGTCGCACGGGTTTGGCTACTCGCTACCCGAAAGCCAAGTGCAGGGCATCGAAGTGCGGGTCACCCGACGTGCGAGCAGAGCGCTCGCGATTCGCGACCAACGGATTGCGCTTTACGCGCCCGCGGCCCGCACCAAAGTGCCTAGCGGCGCCTACTGGACCGCTGGCAGCGTGACAGCCGTTTACGGCGGTCCCACCGACACTTGGGGGCAAACCATCTCCACCGCCGTCGTGAATAGCTCCCAACTCCGCTTGGCGCTCGCCGTGGAGAATGCCGGCGAGGAGGCCGCAGATGCCATCATCGAAAAGGCGGAAGTCGTGGTGTACTATGCGTCGGTCACCTCCAGCGTGTTCAACGCCACCACCGTCTCTGCGGGCGGAACTGGCTCGGATTGGGTCAACGCTGCCGCTGCAGTGAACGAAAACAGCGCCGTCGCCACGTTCAGTATTCCGGCGACCGCAACACCCACCGTGTCGAAGGCTCTAACGGTGGGCGGATTTGGCGCGGCGCTGGCCACTGGCGAGGTTCCGAGCGGCTTTGCGTTGGAGGTTCGTCAGGCGGCTTCAGCCGGGCTGCTCGTGAACTCCGCCATCAAGGCTGGCACGGCGACGGAGACGAAGAATCAGCTGCCGCCCACGCTCGGGTACGTCAGCTATGGAGGCCCAGGAGCGATGTGGGGCCTCACGAGTGAGCAGGTCACCTCTGCGGCGTTCAGCGCTCAGCTTCAAGTGATGGGCCAGGGGGTACCCTTGGCCGGGAGCGTGCAAGTCGATGCCGTTCGGCTTCGCGTGTACTTCGGCTCGCAGCAGGCGGAGGAAAAGCGATCCGCAACCGTGCTGGAAACCACGTCCAACGAGGTCGGCTGGTCGAGCGTGAACAATGCCCTCACTGAAGACGAGGCGGTCGCGACCACGACGCTGCTCAGCGACCAGCGTGCCAGCGGCAGCTTAATCACGACCGGGTTTGCTGGAGTCGTGCCCGTTGGCGCCGCCATCAGCGGGATTACTTTGGACGTGAAGCGGAGCGCGACCGCCGCCGAACAGCTGCAAGACATCGCCGTTTTCCTGCGATCAGGCGCCGGAACGATTGGCCTGAATCACGCTTTGCCCGCGTTTTGGCCACTAGCGAGGTCAAAGGTGAGCTACGGCGGGCCCAACGATCGTTGGAGCGCATCGCTGAACGCAACCGAGGTAAACTCTGGGGCTCTCGGAGCCGAACTCACCGTCGCGCACGCCAGCAGCACGGGCGCTGCCGCGCCTGAAGTGGACTCCGTTAGCATGACCGTCCACTACTGCACTGATTGAGAGTGCTGCGTTGCCTCGCACGTGTCGCGCCGATCGCAGCGCGAGCGCAATCTCTCAAGCGCGCGCGGCAGCACGCACCGCACGCTCTTTGGGAGAGTGCGTAGCGCGCTTCTGACGGCGAGTCAGCTGGGTGGCCTGCTTGATGTGGCCCGCGCTGCTGCGCGTCGACTTGCGTGAAGGTTTGCTGCTCTCCGAGGAGATCTCGAGCGCGGCGCCATCTTTGGGGCGCTTCTTGAAGTTGCGCTGCGCTTTGCCAGTGCCAGTCACTCCCGGAGTCGCCGCGTTCACCTCTGGTGCGGGCTTGTGCGCTTTGGATTTCTTCGGCTTCGGACGGCTGCTCTCGATCTGTTGCTCAGCTCGGAAACGTTCTGCTTTGGTCGCCATGCACAAAAGATAGTGCTCGGTGCTCGGAATGCACGTGGAGTTGGAGTCGTCCATTCGCGTCCCGAGGGGCGCTAGAGAACGTGACTCCTTTGCGTTCGAGCTCAGTGGAGTGACAGCTTGCCTCTTTGTGGCAAAACACCAGAGCACGTGTGTTGGTCACTCTTCGCGTCCGTCCCCGAGCGCTCGAAACTGCTGCGGTTGTTTTGCCAGCGCCCGGCGGTCGACTGGGGGCAGCAGCGCTAGCGGGAAGAGCTCTTCCAAGCTTTCCACGAACTGGAAGTCGAGAGCCCGTTTTACTTCTTCGGGGAGCGCCTCCATATCGGCTTGGTTTTCGAGCGGCAGGATCACCTTCGAGGTGCCCGCCCGCTGCGCGCCGAGCACCTTTTCTTTCAATCCACCGATCGGCAATACGCGGCCGCGCAAAGTGATCTCACCAGTCATGGCAGTGTCGTGGCGCACGGGGCGCCCGGTGAGCGCCGAGGCCAAGGCAGTCGCAATCGCGACTCCTGCCGAAGGACCGTCCTTGGGGATCGCGCCCGCCGGCACGTGCACGTGGATCTCGAGTGAACCCGGCGGGTCTGGCACGCCAAGCTCCAGTAGATGGGTCATTACGTAGGTCAGAGCCGCCCGAGCCGACTCACGCATCACCTCACCGAGCTGACCGGTGAGAATCAAGCTCGCGTCGCCGCTCTCGAGTGGACCTGTGAAGGCTTCGTGCTCGCGGGCTCGGGCAGCCAGTACTCCATTCCAACCCGCGCGCTGACGTTGGCGAACGGCTGCCTCGACGAACATGATGTCGCCACCCGCGGGCGTATAATAGAGCCCGGTCGCGAGACCCACCTGGTCTTCATGGGCGATGCGCTCGGGTCTCGCTCGTGGGCGCCCGAGCAAGTCCCGAACCAGGGTCGAGCTGACCCTCGGCGGAAGAGGCTCACCGCCTGCCAACTTGCGCGAAAGCTTGCGTATGATGGCGCCAATCTGTCGCTCCAGCTGACGTACGCCGCTCTCGCGGGTGTAGGCGCCAATGATGGTCAGAATGGCGTCGTCGTCGAACTCGAGGCCGCTGCGCCCGAGGCTCGCCTCGGCGAGCTTGCGTCCGATGAGATAGCGCTTGGCGATCTCGGCTTTTTCGCGCTCCGTGTAACCGGCGAACTCGATTAGCTCCAACCGATCGTTGAGCGGACCAGGGATCTGGTGGCCGAAGTTGCCGGTGGCGACGAACAAGACCTCGCTCAAATCGAAGGCGACGCCCAGATAGTGATCCGTAAAATTCTGATTTTGCGCCGGGTCGAGCACCTCGAGTAGCGCGCTGGCAGGGTCGCCGTGAATACCGGCGCCGAGCTTGTCGATCTCGTCCAGCAAGAAGACGGGATTTTTGCTGCCGGCTTGCTTCATGCCTTGAATGATGCGACCCGGCAGGGCGCCCACATAGGTGCGACGGTGGCCGCGGATATCTGCCTCGTCTCGGATGCCGCCGAGCGCCGCGCGAACGTATTTGCGCCCGAGCGCGCGTGCAATGGACTGTGCAACGGACGTCTTTCCGACGCCGGGTGGTCCCAAGAACAGCAGAATCGGGCCCTTGGCCAGGGCGCGGGCCTTGAGCTCTTCGGGCGCTGGTCTCGCCTCCCCAACAGGAGGCTGAGGCGTATCGTGGCCGGCTTGCGATTGCGGGTCTGTTTGGCTCGCGTCTTCCAGCGCTTGGCGCGCGTTCAGCAGGCGAATCGACAGGAATTCGAGCACCCGATCTTTGACGTCCCGTAAACCGTAGTGATCTTCGTCGAGCACGGCAGCCGCTTCCGTCAGATCGAGCCGATCTTCGGATCGTTCTTGCCACGGTAATTCGGCGATCCATTGCAGGTAAGTGCGGATGACTTGAGCCTCCATGGACTCGGCGTTGCTGTGGCCGAGCCGCGCGAGCTCCCGGTCGACTTCCTTCCGCGCCTCCTCCGGCAGCTGCAACGCCTTCAATTTCTCCTCCAGCTCTCGGTGCTCGCCCTTGTCCTCCGATTCGCCGAGTTCACGTCGAATCGCCTTCAGCTGTTCACGGAGATAGAACTCGCGCTGGCGTCCTCCGAGTTCCTGAGCAACCTTGTTTTTGATTTCTTCCTGGGCCCTCGCTAAGTCGAGCTCGCGCTGGATGATCAGCAAGATACGGCGGAGGCGCATCTCTACGCCCAGCGTTTCGAGCAGCTGCTGCTTCTCGGGGGCCTCGATTTCCAAGTAGTGAGCCACTAAGTCGCAGAAATCCCCAGGGTCCTTCACCGAAGCCACGAGTCCGCTCAGAACTTCAGGCGCGAGCCCACGCCGGGTGCCAAGCTCGACCGCTCGTTCGCGGACCTCGCGATAGAGCGCGATGAATGCGGCATCCTCGGGGTTTACCGGTGGGATCTGCTGCACAGGGACTGCGACCGCGCTCAGGTACTCCCCAGGCCGATAGTCGACTGCGGTGGCACGTGACTCACCCGTAAGAATCACTTGCAAGGCGCTGATCGTCATTTGCACCTGCTGCACCCGTGCCACCACGCCCATCGAGTACAGAGTGTCGCACGAGGGCTCGTCGGAACTCGCGCGTTCGGCCACGGCAAAGATCTGCCGTTCCCCGCGCATGCCGACCTCCAGCGCCTTCAGAGCGACTGGACGCGAAATGGATACGGTGGTGGTGTGCCCAGGAAACAGCACGAGGTCTCGCAAGGGGAGCACCGGCAATACGCGACGTTCATCGGTCATGAAGAGTGGTCCGGTTGCGCTGCAAGCATCGGGTCGCGAACCGACTCTCCATCGCCGCACGCCGTGCAAAGCGGATTCCGAGCACGTGGGTGAAACCCCGCAGCGAACAGCCGCCGCCATTGGACCAGAATCGACGAATGTCTTCGCTGCCATCAACCAACCGCAATTGGGGCGTAGCGGCCGCGTGACGCGCTGTTCGGTCAAGCACGCGCGTCATTCTTGCGCGGCATGAAATGCCAGGAGGGTGCCCTTACGCCTCGTGCTTTGGGGTCGTCCTGCCGAGGCATTCTTGCGATGCAGCGCGCCTAGCAGAGTTGGGTGAATTTGCACCGCAGGCGGTCCTTTGCGTCTTCGAAAATCAGACTATGTAATAGAGGTGAGTGAACGGGCGCGTTGCAACGCTTCGACCGACGTCGCGAAACACGCGCGCGCCGGTCTGGTATTTTTCGCTCTGATTGCTTGCCACGGCGCGGAACAACCATACCAACCGGCACAGGACCTGGCGCCATTGCGTGCGGCGTACGAGCGCCCCAGCGCCGAGCTGACCGCTGTGCAGCTGCAGAGTCTGCTCGGAGGCCAATCGGTCCGCTTGATCGCGCTTGCGCTCAGCGATCGCTTGAAGTTTCTCAGACAAGCGATTGACCAGGCCAAGCTCGGCTTCGAGGACAAGGGCTTCGAGGCAGCGAAAGCGCTCGAGCTGCAGGGGCGGGCGGATGTCACGGTCAACTGTCCGGGCGACGTAGCGATCATCGATCTCGTGCACCAAGTTCCCGATCCGGGCAATGGCACACTCACTTTCCGCATTCCGATTTCGAACAGCCGGCTTGGCCCAGGCGCGGATGGCACGGCCGCGAGCTGTCGGTTTGGCAGAACTCCCGCCGCATTGCCGTCTTTGCTGGCAGGCGTTGGGGTCCTTGGCAGCTCTCCTGTCGAGCTCCATGGCCCCATTTCGATCGACTTTGGCGCGGCGCTCACGCTCGGAGAATCCGTGATTTTGCAGCCGCTATTCGTCGTGCACGGTGAGCTCCGGGTCGGCGGGCTGCCGGCACTGACCGGTTTCGACTTCCGGCTTCCTGCGGATGGCCGCGTCGAGATGCGCGTTGATCCGGGAAGCGCGGGGAACGTGGTGGTGTATGCGCAGGGCGTCGACATCGGCGTGCGAGAGCGGCGCGGAGTGTGGCTGTGTCAGGGAGCGAGTCTGCTGTGCGCGGCTCAATTTTAGCGACGCTGATCGTCGTCAGCGTGAGCGTGCTCAGTGGTCGGGCGCTTGCCTACCATGAGACGGGGAGCGAGTGGGTGCGCGGCTCGCCGTATACGCTGAGCGCCGGAGAGCTGAGCCTCGGCGTAGTCGATTGGGATGTCGGCATTACCGATGAAGTCACGGTCGGGACGCATCCGGTGCTGTGGGCGGTGGGGCCGTGGTCCGGTAAGCCGGTTCCCAACGCTAAGCTGAAGCTGCGCGACTGGGTTCATGGTCGCCTCGCCCTATCCATCATGGAATCATTTGCGTACTTGAACGGCAGTAAGCTGGCGACTGATTTGATCGATCAGGATACCGAAGCACGTTTATTGGTGCTCGATACCCGCTTCGACGCTGCCTTTCGTGCCGACGAGGTGCGCAGCATCGGGATGTCACTCGACTTCACGTATGCAAGCGTGAGCGGCAGCGGCGTGAATGCTGCGCTGGGCAATGCAGAGCAGGATGCGCTCCGGCTCACGGCATGGGGCGAGTGGCGTTTCTCTCGCGTGGTGGCACTGAAGTTGAACGGTCGCGTGTTGCTGCACAGTTCACCGCCCACGGGCGGCCTGCAATTTCACGCGACTCCATCGGTGGCCGTCGACGCGCGGGTGAGCTTCGCCAATGTGGCTCCAGCCGGCGCTTGGGCGGTCTGGCCTGAGCTCGAGCTCTCGTGGAAACACGTCAACCTGATGCTCGGCGTTGGCTACGGCTATCAAGCCGTACCAATCGTCGATGTCACGCTCGATCGACGCGGCATCCTGCTTACGGGGGATTTCTTCGTGCGATTTGGTGGATGAGCCCTCGATGCTGTGCCGGGCAGCCGGCTTGCGGTCCATGGCCCGAAAGCTCATCGCTACAGCTTCGCACGAATCTCTGCGACGCCTCGAGCCTTGCTCGCGCTCGCGCTGTCGGTCGGTGTGGGTTGCTCCGCGCAATCGACAGCGCCATCAACATTGAATTCGGAAAAATCCGCCCTGATATCGTTATGTGCCTGCACGCCACATGTGGGCTGATTGCAGGGCAACGCCGACGAGTGATCGTCATTGTGCGATAGCGCGTGCGAAGCCCCGCATTGGGTGCGCCCGCAGAAAAAATAAATTCGAATTCATCTGCGATCCTCATCATAATGATCCCACTCACGGGCCCACTCACTGGAGCCACATTGGGACGAGAAGAGATGAACGACGAAGCCGTGCAGTGCCCGAAATGCGGGGTTGAGATGTTCCTCGGCGCTCACTTTTGCATGCGTTGCGGAGCTCAACTTTCCGGCGCATTGCCCGACGTGGAGCTCGCTTTCGGCGAAGCGCTGGCGGAGCCCGTAGAAGACGAGCAGAGCAGCAGCAAGCTACGCACCGCCGACCGGGCGTCGCTCAACCTTTCGCCGCTGTCGCTCAGCGCTGATTTCGAGCCGTCCAGGCCGACTCAAGGCTCGCCCGACTCCGCTTCCGCGCCGCGCGTCAGCTCCCGCCCGAGTGCGGTGCCGTTCATGGAGGCGTTGCCCGCGCGGAGCGCTGGCGCAGGGGTTTCGCGCGAAATCCCGGACGAATCCCGCGCCTCGCCCGCAACGATGAGCGAAGCCCTCGCGCGAGTCAGCCGGCTACCGGATCTCAGCATCGACGATATCGACGACGGCTTCGCTTCGATTCAGGACAGCGGTGCGAAGAAGCCCGAGTTCGGCGCGTCGGAAGCCGCAGCCTCTGCGTCCGCTGCCGCCCACGGCGTGCACCGTGGAGCGCTCGACGCGCTGACGCGGCAATTGGCTGAACAGAATCAGGCTTTCGAGGCCAGTCGGCGCGGCTGGTCTCGCCAGGATCAAGAGAACAAGCGACGCCTTCTGCGAAAGCGCGAAGAAACCTTGTCCCTAGTGAAAACCGAGCTCGCCGAACTCGGTGAGCTACCGCTGATCGCTCAACTAGAGAAGCTGCCGTTCGAGCGCAAGCTCGCGGAGCTCGAGCGCTTCTTGGATCTGGAACAGAACGACAGATTACGATTTTCTCGGGCGAGCGGAGAACAATAGGCGCATGGCTGAATTTTCAAAAGACGAAGTATTACGGCGAGTACGACTGAAGCAGAGCTTGAAACGGGCAGGGCTCAGCGGCATTGATCTGTCGGGTGCCAACCTGGAAGGTGCGGACTTCAGCCGCGCCGATCTCGATGGCGCGAATTTGGAGGGGGCGAAGCTGCGCGGCGCGATCTTCAAGAACGCGAGCCTACGCGAGGCGTTCCTCAAAGGCGCGGACCTGACGCAATGTAACTTGGACAAGGCGGATCTCGAAGGCGCCAATCTCGAAGGCGCGCGGCTCGACGGCGCCAACCTCAGTCGCGCTACGCTCGAGGGCGCCAAACTCGAGGGCGCTAGCATGATCAAAGCCAGTCTAGTTGGCGCCGAGCTGACCTGTGCTCAGCTCGCGCGCGTACTGCTTACTGGGGCGGATCTCTCCCATGCCGAACTCGGCGAGGCCTACCTCGGCGGCGCCACCATGACCGGCGCCGAGCTCGCCAACGCCAATCTCTCATCATCCAATTTGGAAGCAGCGGTGCTCGATGGCGCACACTTGGACGACGCCGACCTCAGCTCGGCGAATCTGACGCGCGCCAGCCTACGCGGTGCAACCATGGAGCGCTGCAATCTCGATTCGGCGAACCTCTCGAGCGCGAATCTGCGCGGGATCGACGGACGCCGCGCCAATTTCGAAAACGCCGTACTACTCGGAGCCGATCTGAGCGAGGCTCGCTTGGCGGGCGCCGCCATGGCCAACGCCGTGCTCAGCGGATTGATCGCGGAATGGATCGACGGAAGTCTCGGTGAAGAAGGCGAGAAACGCATCCCTCGCGACCAAGTGCTCGACTTCATGCTCGGCAAGAATGAGCCCGCCGAGCCAGCCACGCGCTATTTCGGCAAGGGTGACGTGCTGCGCGACGCCACGCTCACCTTCGGTCGCGACTCGAAGATTCACATCGACAGTCGTTTCGAAAATTGCTCGATCGCGCTTGGCGAGGGCGCGGAGCTCGTGGTCGGTGATCCGGGCGTGCTCAAGGATTGCCAAATCATCGGCGCGGGGAAGATCACCATCCACGGGCGTTTCTTCGAACGTCAAAGCCCGGGCATTGCCGGTGTGCGCAGTCTGATCGTGAGCAGCCGAGGCGCCATGGTGGGTGCCATCGAGCAAGCTCGAGAATCCACGACCTTCGCGTTTCAGCCGGGCTGCCGGTTGCGCGTCAAAATTTTGCGACCTCGTGAAGAGCAGGCGGCCGAATGAGCCGGGAGGAACCGATGAATCATCAAAATGGTAGCAGTGACAAGCGCACGGTGGTCGACGAGGGCACGAGCTTCAAAGGCAGCTTGTCCTCGAGCTGCCCGATCGACGTTCGCGGTCGCATCGAGGGCGATCTCGAGACTCCTTCCCTCACCATCAGTCACACTGGCGCAGTGCACGGCCGCGTCAAGGTGGGCTCCGTGCGGTCCGAGGGCGAGATTGCGGGCGAGTTCGAGGCGGATCACGTTGAGCTCGCTGGATCGGTCAAAGACAACACGGTGATCCGCGCTCGGTCGCTCGAGGTTCGACTTGCCACCGAACGCGGCCGCTTGCAGGTCATCTTCGGCGAATGCGAGCTCTCAGTCGGGGACGAACCGACCGAGCACGTCGAGCTGCCCGTCGAAGCAGAACAAGCGCTTTTGCACGCCGAAGCCCCGGTCGAAACGGAGCAAGCGCTCATCGCCGCCGCCGCCCCCGTCGAGGCTGCGGGCGAAATGCCAGCTGATGCACCGGTAGAAATGAGTACGGACGCGATGCCGCCGCCCGCTGGGCCGTCAATCGGCGAGGAAATCGCGAACGCTGCGGCGCGCGAAGAGCTCACGGAGCTCGACGAAGCAGGCGAAGACGAAGACGAAGACGACATCAGCGCAGCTCCGGTGGAAGCGGTAGGTCGCAAGCAACGACATCGCCGCAAGGGCAAAAACGGCCCAGCCGCGAACGACCCGCCGCTCACGGGTTGGTCGCAGCCGCCCTCCCAAGCTCCGCCCGCGAGCTGAGTCGGGTCGCGAGCTCGGCGTCGCGGACCTCACCGCGGTCCGCGTGCCGAGCTTGCATGTCGCGGACTTCACCGCGGTCCAGGAGCGGCGCTGCGCTCACTGACAGTTCGTGTTCGTGCAGACTCCGGCGCATTCTGTTGTGAGGGGGCAGGGGCGGAGTGGGAAGCCTGGGAGCGGCGTTGGCGAGAACATCGTCAGTGCGTCCACCGCAGGCCGAACGCTCGCGGCGCGCTGTGCCTCGCCGCGCGCGCGCACATGCTCCGTGCACTCGAGCGTACGAATCATACGCGCGTAGCGTACGGTCGTGACGCAAGGGCACGCGCTAATTCCACACGGTAACTCGCAAGCTCGATTGTCGAGCAATTCACATCTTCGAGTCGAATCGAACCGTTTGGTGCGCTGGCTCTTCTCTGTTAGGAGTCCGAAAGCGGCAGCTTCGATTGATGAGCTTGCGGACACGATCAACGAGCTGTCGATGGCTTTGTCTCGCAAACGATCGTCTGAATAGGTCTGAGCAGAATCACCATCTGGAGGCAGAATGACGAAAATAGCACGTGCTCTCAAGCTTGGTCTGGTGGCGTGCGCGGGCGCCGCGCTCGGCTTTTCCACGGGCTGCTCGCTCGATGTCGCGTCGGACGAGCCGCGCGCTGCGCTAGGGTCGCATTCGTCCGCGATCGTCGGCGGCGAAGTCGCCGAGGCGAGCCCCTGGGCAGTGCAGGTCTTCGACGTGCGCGGGAGCACCGGTGACTTCTTCCAGTGCACCGGCACCCTCGTCGCAGCGCGCTGGGTGCTCACCGCGCAGCACTGCATCGCGGACGAGGGCGAGACGTCG
>DATEPG010000123.1:0-15286 GCA_035273265.1 Polyangiaceae bacterium | reverse complement strand
GCGACATTCAAGACAGACTTTCGCGCTGGCGCGCTGCTGCCTGCCGCTTCGAACAACGGCATTTACAATTTTGGCTCCGGCGTCGCCAACGCTCAGGCCCCGAACTACTGGTTGAACAGCACCGACCGCGCTCCCGGCTGGTTGTCCGCAGGCTCGGCCCTCGGCACGGGTGGAACCAAGAGCGGCAACCTGTACGTCGCGCTCGTTGCCCCCAGCGACAAAGACATTATCGCCCTCAAAATCGGCTACGACATCGAGAAGTACAGCAACGGCACGAATCCCACGGGCTTCCGCGTTCAACTCTATTCCTCTCTCGACGGCGTGAATTGGACCAACGCTGGCAGCGACTTTCTGAATTCACTTCCAGTAAACGCGAACAATCTCGGTTTCGATCCCGTTCCTGGTCAGACGATCAACGTCCTGCCCAAGACCCTCACCGTCGCCATTCCGCACAGCACGCGCTTCTTCCTCGCTTGGAACTACACGGTCGATTCAGCGACGTCGACCGACGGCAGCAATGCGCAGGCGATTGCGATCGACAACGTGAGCATCGTCGGGGACTTCACGTGCGCGCCCAACTGCGCGGGAAAGGTCTGCGGGGGCGATCTCTCTGATGGCTGCGGCAACACCTGCCCGGGTGTGTGCGATGTCGGTGAAGAGGGCTGCACGGGCGCTAGCGCGGCGGCCTGCAAACCGGGTTTGATTTGCGGCGGTCACGTTACGGGCAGTACCTCACCAACCGTCTGCACCGACCCAATTTGTGTGAGCAATCCTCGCACGGGTGGCTGCGGCTATCCGGGAGCCCCCTGCGGCTCGTCTTGCACTCCAAGCCCCATTTGCACAATCAGCGCTGATTGCCCGAGCGGTTACGTTTGCGGCAAAGGCAATGGCTGGCGCTACGGTGTACCCGGACAGAATGTGTGTGAGTCGACGGGTTGCCCGGCCCTTGGTTGCGGCTCGAGCCAATCCCCATGCGGCTTGTGCACTTGCACCGCCCATTGCGAGAACAAGCGCTGCGGCGACGCGGATCTGAGCGATGGCTGCGGTGGCATATGTCCGTCGCTGTGCACTGACGGAGATCCAGGAGGTTGCGGTAGCGACGTGGATTGTCAGCCAGGCTCCTATTGCGCGTTCGGCCAAGGTGAGCGGCTCGGTCTCCCCGCCGGTTCGAACGCTTGTATGCTCGAAATCTGCTCACACCCGGACATTTCTCGGTTGAACTGCGGAACGGTATTCTCCATGTGCGGGGCGTGTCCATCGCCGCTCGGCGAGTGCGCGGGACGCGAATGCGGCCCAGACCCAGTGACTGGTGCGAGCTGCGGTGTGCCTTGCGCGGACGGGAAATTCTGCAGTGGCAGCGGGACGTGCATCGTACCGGAGGCAACGCCTCCTATTACAGTCAAGAACGGTACCGAACCGGTCGTACCGCCGACGAGTCCACCCGCCCCGGGATTCGGGGCGACGCCGGGCACATTTAGCGTCACGGCTTTGGGCAGTGCGTTGTACAACATACCGATCGCCGTGCCGCCCGGGCGACATGGCATCGAACCCAACCTCGCGGTGCGGTACACGAGCAGCACTAGCAATGGGACACTTGGCGTCGGCTGGAGTCTCGATGGGTTGTCGACGATTTCGCTGTGCCCGCGCACGTACGCGCAAGATGGTCAGGCGAAGCCAGTTAGCCTTATTTATGGCGAGGCGCTTTGCCTGGACGGACAGCGGCTGGTCGCGGCTGAAGACGGCTATCATACGGCGAACGACACCTTCACCAAGATCGTTGGCGACGACAGTGGTGGCCCGCAAGGTCATCCGTACGGCTTCAGGGCGTTCATGAAGGACGGCCGTATCCTCCGCTACGACCTGCTCGCCAACTGGAAGAACAATGGGGAAAGCTATCGATTTCGTACTTGGGCGCTGAGTAGGATCGAAGATCGTAATGGCAACTTCATGCGCATCGTCTACCGGCAAACGACGTCGACCGATTCACAGGACTCAGAGTGGCGCTACAGTTCAACCGAGCTCGTTCCGGACTCGATTGTCTACACCGGTAGTGGTTCCACCGACGGCGATCGCGAGATCAAATTTCAGTATAGCGACAGCCGGCCCGACAAGCTCTTCGGCTTCCAGGTCGGAGGCGGTGTTCTGGCGCGGACGCTGCGGCTCGAGCACATCGAAGTGCGTGCTAGCCACGCCTTGGTTCGCCGCTACGATCTCGGTTATGAGACCGCGTCGAACAACGCTAGCCGCCTGAAGACTCTGCAGGAGTGCGCGGGACCGACCTCGATCTGCAAGGGCGCTACGACTTTCAAGTACAAGACTGAGCAAGGATTCGGAGCCGGTGTCTCTTTCACTCCGCCCTACGTCAATCCGAATCTAAACAGCGGCGCGCCAGATTTCCTTGCGCCCTATGGGACCGCCCTAGGCACGGCTTCGGGCTACGACATTCTCAGCACCGAAAGTGACAATGCCACCACGATTCCGACCCAACCGATCCCGGGCGGTGCGGATATGGCGGTCCAGGTCATCCCAGTCGCAGGCCAAATCGCCGGCGCCATCATCGGCCTGATCAATCTCTTCGGCGCGAGCTCGTACCAGCAACATTGGTTCGTGCGAGTGTTTTACGACTTCCAGAAGAAGACCTTCGATTTCGGGGGCCGCTGCAACCAGCGTGAGCGAGCAACCGAGCACGTGATCCGCAACGGCTATGGCGACGGCGATCATATCTATGACACCTGTCCCGGCGAGCCTTTGACCTGGTTCATCGACGTGGATGGTGACGGCGTACAGGACCGTCTGCAATGCTCGGGCGCGCAAGAGCTGGCCTACTATTTGGCAAGAAACCATAACCATCGTGTCCCAACGGACATCAGCAACCTGCCGACGCCTGACGGCAAGCACTCCGCGCCAGGCAATCTCTGCGCCAACCCTGGGACTTGGGCTCAGTGGTCGGTCACCCCAGCCGCCTTCAGAGGGGACGAGCCTCCAAAACCACCCTTTATTGGTGCATTCGATGTCGACGGGGACGGGACCAGCAACCTCTTCTACAAGGACAAACTTGGCGTCGTCGCTCTTTTCTTCGACTCTGGTGAACCGATATGGCGACGCCTGTCGACAGACGCGATGCCGCTCGTGTTGGACAACCGCTACGTCGCATTCTTGGACGCGAATGGAGATGGGCTTCGCGATATCTTGGCGCTGCCAAGCAACAAGACGCCCGAGTTCCAGACCGCCGTACTGTGGGTGAACACGGGCACGGGTTTCCGCCAAACGCTGCTCTGTGCCGATAGCGTTGCCGATGCCATGTCGCCGCCGTATGTTGCTTACGTTGTCGACTACGACCACGATGGCATCGACGACCTGATTGAGTCGCAGGTTGCCAACGGCTCAGTGGCGCAACCTTGGTTCATTCGGCGGTTCGACAACGGCAAGGTGAGCAAACAGATCTTGCCCGACCCGGGCCCAGGCTATCCAGGGGCTTTGGGTGACTGGAACGGTGACGGGAACCTCGACCTGCTTACCAGGAAACCGAACACGTTCGAATATTTCATGCACTACGGCACTGGTCGGCTTCAAAACGCGCTTGAAGCCGTGATCGACGGTTTCGACCGACGCGTCGACATTCAGTACGACATCATGAACCCCGAGGGTGACCACACGTACACCGCGTCTGGCGTCCACTATGAGAGCGACACGAATGCCTTCAACGGCAACGGGACCGACTGTTGGTGGCCGAACAAGTGTGCGGGTAAACTCGATCACATCTTGGTCAGTTCATACCGAGAGAGCCACCGCGAGACCGCCGGAGCATTCCTCCTAGACAAGGATACGCGCCTTTCTTACCACGCCGAAATCGACGACGTAGCCGGCTTCGGACCCCTGGGATTCGAAGCTCAGCGGACGACCGTGCGGGACGCCGCGGGCTCGTTGTTGAAGCAGACCAGCCTGACGAACGTCGTGATTCCCTCGAGCATCGCCAACCCCACCATGGAGGCTCCGTACCAGCGCACACTCGCGGGGTTGCCGAGCACGGTGCACGAGACGACTCCACCCGCTCAATCCGCGCTCACACCTGAGCTGCCAGGCAACTACCAGTTTAGGGACACCGCGTACAGCTGGGTCGAGCAAACCTCAGCCAGCGGTAGACCCTTCGCCGTTCTACAAACGAAGAAGAGCACCACGTCATTCTTCTCACCGGGCTCTTGGTATTCTGTCGCATTGTTCGAGAAAAATGAACAATTCACAGTGGACGGTTTTGGCAATACGACCGACCATGTCGTCGCCGCGAACGATTTCGATCTCACCAACACCCTGTCTCCAGTGCCCGTGCCGGGCTCAACGTCGACATTCCACGAGCACCGTACATTCAATCCAACGGAAGAGGAAATCTACGACTGGCAGATCAGCCTGCTGAAGGCAGAGGAAGTGACGGACCACCCGCGTTGCTATGGCAGCACAACAACGTGTAACAGCGAAGCTAGAACTCGCCATACGGACTTTACGTACTATCCGACCGGTGAGCTGCACACGACGACGCGAGCAGCTGGCGACGTGACTTCACAAGTCGAAACCACGCTGGGAAGAGACGCCTTCGGAAATGTGTATCAGGTGGACAAGCTCGACGCCGCTGGCGATCTGCGGACCACAATTACCGGGTACGACGATCGCGGAATGTTTCCAATCTCTATTACCAATCGGCTCGGACAGACCACGCAAGTCCGCTTTGACGATCGATTTGGAAAGCTGGCGGTGCGAGTTGATCCGAACGAGATTGCCCAGACCTGGACCTATGACGACTTCGGCGTTCTTAGAGTCTATCGGGGGCCCGGCGGTCAAGAATCGACTGACTACGAGCCCGACGGTACTACGTCGACGTACGGGTTCGCCGTGATGGGCAAGTACCGCATCATCAAGCACCAGGCTGGCGGTGGCACTTTAACGCAGCGCTTCAATTCGCTTGGACAGCTCGTCGCCCGCGAGACTTCGGGTCTGACTGGATCAACCGTGGTCGAAGAGTTCGGCTATGACGCGCGTGACCGGCTGTCGGTTTCGTCTCGTCCTCACTTGCCCCAGGATTATACTCAGGGGCTCGTCCGATATGGTTACGACGGACTAGATCGGCTGACGACAGTGACGCTCCCGAACGGGTCGGTCAGCCACAAAGACTATGCCCTGATTTCGACGGCAACCGATGAAGCTCGGGCGTTTCTGACGGATCTCGGAGTCGGGGTGGTGTCGGTTGCTCGAATGACCGACGCCAAAGCCCATGTGTCGTATCAGTTCCTCGATCGGGATGGTCGCCCGCTTGCTGCGGTGGACGCGAACGCGAGAACCACGGCCTACCGCTACGGTGCGTTCAATACCCTGGGACAGATCATCGCCCCGAACGGAACTCTGAGTTACGTCTACGATAACTTTGGTCGTGTGCTGTCTGCCACTGATGCAGCGGTCGGCGGCGATCGGAAGTTGACCTACAACGGCCTGGACGAGGTGGTAAGCGGCCTAGATCCTGCCGGCCGGCAAAGCAGCGTTTTCTACGACGAGCTGGGTCGACGGAAGACTCTCAATAATGCCGATGGCACGACCACCTGGACCTATGATGAGGGGCCGAACGCAATCGGTCGGCTCAGCGGAACGCTGAGTCCCAGCGGACAACAGACTGCATACGGCTTCGAAGCGCCGAGCAGCGGCAGCAACCGTGGTCTGCTCGAGACCGTTACTCGATCCCTCGTATCACCAAATGCGAGCACGAGCTTGCCCCCGACGGTGCTCACGACGACTTACCACTACGATCAGTTCTCGCGCCTCGAACAGATCGACTACCCTGGCGACAGCAATACCGCGCTCAGCATCAAATATGGGTTCGATGCAGCGGGCCATGTCACCAGCGTCAGTGACGCAGCAGATGCGAGCAACGTCTACTGGCAACTGACAGGCGCTAAACAAGGTTACCTTCCAAGCCTGGAGACTTTCGGCAACGGCGTCACCACTGAGCGGCAGTACGAGGATTTGACGGGGTATCTCAGCTCGATCACGACCAAACACGGGGCAAGTTTGATCCAGCAGCTGAGCTACGGCGGCTACGACGCAAATGGCAACCTCGGTCACCGAACGGACGCGCTCACGGGCGTCACAGAATCATTCGGGTACGATGCCTTGGACCGCGTGACATCGACGAGCTATGGGAACGCTTATTCGCCCGAACCGTTCGCCTACGATCCGATCTCGAACGCACTGTCCCATCGGGGTCGCGTGGGTGACTACACGTACTTCGCGACCGGTCGAGACTGGATAGAGCGCGCGGGTGCCAACGAATACACGCACGATTCCTTCGGTAACATCCAGACCCGCTCTGGTCCGGACGTACCCGGCACGACTCAAGAGTTCACCAATACGACGTTCGATCTTCCATCGCACGTCTCCCTGCAAACCGACCCAGGTGGTGGGATCGATTTCGCCTACGACTCGAGCGGATCTCGGGTTCTCAAACAGTCGAGTAGTCAGACGACTTTCTACTCGAATGACCTCTATCAGCGCACCGTGCCGTCGGGGACAACGGGCGCGACCAGTCATCGCTTCATGATTTACGCCGGTGGCCGCGCGATCGCCGCCGTCTTCCAGCCGCAGGCGTCCGGTCCAGCCGCCATCGCATACCTCCACGACGACTCCCTCGGCTCGATACAGGCGGCGACCGCAAGTGATGCCTCGGTCGTCGAAAACCGTCACTTCGACACCTTTGGCGCCCCGTGGGGTTCAGCGGTATCCTGGGCCCAAGTACCCTTCGGCTATACGGGCCAAGAGCAAGACAGCGAACTCGGTCTTGTCAACATGGGTGGGCGGCTTTACGATCCCTCGATCGGTCAGTTCTTGTCCGCTGACCCGCTCATCCAGGAGCCTTCCGGGCAGGGGCTCAACCGCTTCGCCTACGTATTCAACAGCCCGCTCAATTACACCGACCCGTCGGGCTTCAGCGCGGAAGACGTGAGCGAAGGTGCGGCGATTGGCGTGGGCACCGGCTTCTTCACCGGGCTCGTCGTACACTTGCTCACGAGCGGTGGAGCAGCGGGCACTGTGGCTGCCAGCGCCGCAGCCACCACCACCGCCGCGGTCCCTGCAGTCGCTGATACCGCTCTGGCGGGTGCAGGTGTGGCAACCGCTGCGCCCGGTCTCGCCGCGGCGGGAGTCGGCGCCGGAATGGCCAGCTCGATCGCGTTCAACATAATCATGTCGGCACGTCAGCCAACAAGCACGATCGTTACCGCCCAGCCAGGCACGCGATCGGCGACGGCTGCTGGGACGGGTCAGACACCAATTGGGCGGAGTGGCTTCGCTACGTCGCCGACTTCGGCGACGGTGGAACCGGGCACTGTCTCCGCGCAGCGGGCCAAGTCGGTGCTTGGTTTCGATCCAAAAAATCCGAATTTCACCTTCGGTATGGACATGGGTCCTGATTTTGTACCTACGGGGTCGCCCAGAATCACACTGGATGGGATCCCAGGCGACAACATCCCACCACACAGTGTTGAATCGCCGCAGGGTGGTGAGTCGGATTCGGACAAAATAAAGGCGGGGCTTGAGAAGGCACTGGAGGCAGCGTCAAAGTATAGTCCTCACCACGAGCCCACCGGTAAGCCCCTCGGCGAAACGTATTTTAGTAAGGGAACGAAGGCGGTTTCTGTTAATGTTTTCAAGACCGCCAAACCTTCCGTGCCGATCTGGCCGTTCGTAGCCGTCGGAGTGGTAGCTGTGGGGGCGGCCGTCTACTATTGCCATGAAAACCCTGACAAGTGCGACTAGCCGTTACGCGCAGTACCTCCCGCTCACAATTGCGTTTGCGCTGAGCGCGACAGTGGGCGGTTGCGCAACGGGAGCTCAAAGTGCGGGTCGAACGCTCGTGCTCAATCCCGACGAAGCTACCATCACTCGCTTTGTCCGGACGCAACGCACGAAGTGTTCGTGGGGCATGGCGGCGGAGTGTGTATTTACGGGTCAGGCCTATCAGCTCGGCCTGGGTGTCCCGCGTGATCCGAAGAGCGCGTTTCCCTATTTTCAGAGGGCGTGCGCGCTGGGGTCTGAAGATGGTTGCGTTGTGGAATCGGCCCTCAGGCTCGAGCGTGGCGAGCTGTCTGCGATGGATGCCGTCGCTCGTTTCGAAAAGGCGTGTGCGAGCGGTAGCTTCGCCGGCTGCTACGCCGCTGGCGGCCTGCTGACTGTCGACCCTCGGCCAAGTCTGCCCCTCGACATACCGCGCGGCAGAACCTATTTGGAGAAAGCATGCGCCGCCAAATACCTGCCGGCCTGTGGCTTAGGCGCGGTGCTCGTCGGCCAGCTCCATGAGACCGCCAACTATGCAGCTGCGCGGCAGCAGCTCATCGAGGGCTGCCGCTTGTCGGATCCTGACAGCTGCGACTACCTCGCCCGAAGTGAGCTCGAAGGTACGCTTGCTCCTAAGGACGAGGTGGCTGCTGCCCATCACTTTTTGGCTGCTTGTAGGTCGGGGCGTGCCGAATCCTGCCTAACCCTCGCCTACCTGCAGTACCAGGGCATAGGAACGTCGCGTGACTTGCACAAGGCGGCGGTGCTTGTCACCCAGATATGTCACGAGCTGCGCTACGAGCCGGCCTGCGAGGTGGCACGTCACCCAGAGCGCGGCATTCCAGCGCCCTGAGCACGACTGCGCTCGAGCGGCTTACCAGCTCGCGCCTGTGATCGCGCTGGGCGCGGACGGCCGATGGCCGCAGCACTCAGGCGTAACGGTTCTCCCTGCCCCGTCTGGACGACGTAAGCGTCTCGTGCTCGCGTTCGCGACGTTCGCGTCGTTCGCGAAAGGACGACGATCATGGACAAGGAACGGCGACTTTGCGGCGGGATCTGGGGCGGGTCGAAACCGATCGGGGTAAAGCGGTATCCGGTAAAACTGAGGCCGGCCTTGAGCGCGGGTAGCAGGCAGGCTTTGCGGAAGTACGCCCACGAGGGTAAGCCCCTTCCGGGGAGCGTGAGTGCACAGTCAGGAGTGCGGCTCCAGGCTGTGGTGCATGCAAGACACAGCAAAAAATGGTCGATTGAGGAAGCGGGTGTTGACGAGCACCAGTTTGCGTCGAAATCTGTTTCTCGGTCAGCTGACAGGTCAGGTGGTCGGATCTGGTTTGGTCGGCCCCTTCCTGCGCGAGCGCCGTTCCTTGGCTTGAGAGTCCGCTTCGCGGGCGCGTAGCTGTCGTCGTCAATCACGATCACGTCAGGGTGGTGGACGCCGCGATCGATGAGAGCAGTTGCACAAGTCGCATTGGGGAAGATGGTGGGCCCTGGCAACATTCACGAGCGGAGCTGGAACGGCGGAACGGCGGAACGGCGCCTGGAAATGGCCGCGTGGAAACTGTCCCCGCGTGTCCCCTCCTGTCCTGCCGTGTCCTAACGCCGCGGACGACAAAGCACGGTAAATGCCGTCAATTATAGGTATTCGCCCTCGCCCCGAGGACTCTTCTTAATCCATTGGCTTCAGGTTCAAGTCCTGAATGACCCACAACAACTAAAAGCCCAAGCCAGCTCGGTTTGGGCTTTCGGCGTTTGTGGGGCTGCCTCTCTGCGGGCGCGAGTGCACCAGTTCTTTTGTGGCGTTCGGTCTCGCGGACGGCAGCGCGGCCCTGAAACGGGCTCAGCGCGGCCCGTCGCCGCGGAGCCCGCGTTCGGCGGTGAGCGAGGGTCGCTCCCGCGTACATGGCGTGTCGCGGGGACGGCGCCTAGTGGGTGCCGCGGGACGCGTGGGCCTGCCGGCGTCACCTGGCGGCTCGCGCTCGCGCGGAGTGGCGCTCGGCTTCATGAGGGACGCGGCGGGAGCTCAACCTCGCCCATCGCCGACCGCGAGCTCCGCGGCGCCTCGATACGGTTGAGAGAGCGGGGAGAGGAATAGGGCTCTGTGAAGCGCGAGCACTTCACACAGGGTCAGGTACCGGATCACGCCAGCCTTCGGTACAATTCTAAATTCTTCGAGAGCACGTGCGCGGTGGCGGTTGTGAAATCCTCGGCCGGCTGTGACAGCAGATCGAGCACCGCGGCACAGGCCAGCTGTTCCGGCGAAACCCCGAGAGCCCTCGCGCGATGGCGTAGAGTTTCGACTTGTGACTCTGTGAGCTCGACTGATACGACCACGCGCGAAGCATAGCCGAACCTCACGCTAGCGCGTGGAGGCAATCTATGCCGGTGCCGGTCGGCGCCAACTTGGGGAGGTGAGTGAACCAGGATCCCGTTGATGCACTCGTGTGGCCCGCTTTGGAACATGGGTGCCGCGAGATGCGTGAGGCCTCAGACGCATAGCCAATAGCTTTCATGACAACCGTGGCGGGCCCTGCCGTCCGTCGATGACCGGCGGACCAAGAAAATCATTATCGGCCGGAGCACTAGTATCAACGCAACTGACAGGAACTGCCGCCGTCTATCATTCGGATTGAGCCTAACTGCACGCTCACTAACGTGCCCAATCCGACGTCGCCGCGGCGCTGCTCGGCACTCAAGCGATCAAACCCACGCCCGCTCGTCATCCGGTTGAATTCTGAGTAGGATGCCTCCGAGGGCGAGTGCTGGACTACGACGAAATCCTGATCGAGACTGCGTTTCGAACCTTCCGGGTTCAGGTGCGTCGGTTTGATCGTTCTCGAGTGCCATTGACTGACGCTCAGCGCCAAGATGCGCGGCGCCTGGTGTCGGAGTTGCGCTCCGGTCTTGGCTGGGGCGACCCAAGCTTGCAGGTCGCCGCCCAGCGCCTTTCGCACGCGCTCCACGGCACAGAATGGGTTCGGCCGCTCCGCCCCGACGGGACGCTCGAGACTCAACGTTCTTTCCGGCGCCTGGGCGAGTTTCTGGAAGACCAGTTCAACGCAGGGCGGCTCGTCGTGCTGGAGGAACCTGCCGTCGCCAAAGTGCCGGAGCAAGAGCGCACCGTGCGGCGTCCGCGGCTGGACGCCCAGGCCGGCGAGCTCGTACCGCGCCCCCAGCCGCCACTCGAAACCTCATTCGAGGTGCGTTTCGTCGATGAGATTGGACAAGCCATTTCGAGACTCGAAGTGCAGATCGCTGCCGGCGATCGCGTGGAATGCGTGACCAGCAATGCGGCTGGGGTGGCCCTGCTCGAGGGGACCCGCGCGGGGAGTGGCACCGTCACGGTGCTCGACCCCGCGGCGCTCGAGAAGATTCTGGAGCCACGCTGGACGAAGAGGCGCACTGGAAAAGCTCCGGGCGGCATGAACACGACTGAGCAACTGTTCGACGGGCAAAGTCTCGACACGACAGGCATCAAGGGCGGTGTGCCAAACACCGTCATCATCAAACCGAAGCTCGGCACGTTGTTCGTCGAGCTTTGGGACAAGAGCGGGCGTGTCCGCCACGCCAACCGTGACTACACGATCGAGGGCCCGATGCAGTTTTCGGGCAAGACAGATCAGGATGGGCGGCTGTTCCACGAGGGCGTATTCCCCGGCGACTACACGCTGACCTTGACGCTCGAATTTTTCGAAGGGCAGGACCAAGTGACCGACACGTATCGGACGGCGCTGGTCGTGGAGAGCCCATGAGCCAAGGCAATGCGCCGCAGATCCGCATGCTTGGTGCCGTGCCGCGCGTCGTGCTCGCGCGACTGCACATGTTCTTTAACACGAACAAGGCGTTCCTGCTGCCGACAGCGCTGCCCAGCATGCAAAAGCTGCGGCAAGTATACGCCGACAACAGCCCGGGCAAGCTGCTCGTCGTTGGGCACGCGGACACCAAGGGCGGCACTGCCTACAATGACAAGCTCTCGCTCGAGCGCGCGCAGGCGACGATCGCCTATCTGAAAGACGAGGTGCAGACTTGGCTGGATTTCTACCGCAAGAGTGTGGAGGCAACTAAGCGGTGGGGGAAGGTCGAAGACCGCTTGATGATCATCTCCATGCCGGATTTCGACACCAAGCCCAAGGGTGAGGACGCCGTGAGCTGGTACCAGCGCACGCGCAAGCTCACTGTAGATGGCAAAGCGGGAACCGAAACGCGGACGCAGCTGATTCAGGAATACATGTCGCTCGACGGCGCGTCGCTCGCGGATAGCGGCATCGAGATCGAAACGATCGCCCATGGCTGCGGCGAAAACTTCCCCCTCGACGACACTGGCGACAAACTCGACTCGGGCGCAACGAACGAGAAGCGTGATCCGATCGATCGTCGGGTGGAGCTGTTCTTCTTCGACGCGGACTTCGGCGTCGTCCCCGCCCCGCCGGGTGACAATTCGAGTCGGGGCAGTAAGCAGTATCCCGCGTGGCGCAAGCGCGTCGAGGAAACCGTCGAGCTGCGGGCAGAGGATGCGGACGGCCCGAAGGTGACGTTCATCGAGATGGCAGACGCGCATTTTCGCACGAACAGCGCGGTCGTATTACCCGAGGGTGAGAATCCGGACGCCAGAGGTTCGCATCAGGCATTCACGTCGGTGGGCGTGATCGCGACGGCTTTGCGCTTCAACGAAGAGCACCCGGGCCGCACATTGCTCGTCGCGGGCCACACGGATAGCACGGCCACTCCAGCCTTCAATCAGCTACTGAGTGAAGAACGCGCACAACTCACACTTGCCCTGTTGAAAGGCGGGAATGCCTCACGCGAGACCTTCAAGAAACTCGCGCAAGGCCGGCACACGGTCGAGGACATCAAGCAAATATTGTCCTGGGCGGCGCGTGCGCTCCCGGGCTTTGATTGCGAGCCGGGTGCGATCGACGACAACCCGGTGACCGCAAACGAGCCCGTTCGCCGCTTCCAAAACTCGTACAACGCCCAGCGAGCCACGATCGCGCCGAGCTCCACGGCTGCCCTAGAGCGGGACGGCTCGGTCGGTCCCCTGACGTGGGGCGCCTTCTACGACTGCTATGAATTTGCGTTGCAACAAGAGCTCGGCGAGGACGCGGCCGGCTTGCAAGCGTTGCGCGATAAGCTCATCTTCGCCGATCCGCAGCACGAATCCTTGGGTTTCAGCGAATACTTCCCCATCGACGAGCTTGGCGTCGACAACTTCCGAAGTAAAACCAATCGCCGGGTCGAGGTCCTGTTCTTCGAGCAGGGAGAAGAGCCGGACATCCCGCACGCGGCGGCGGATCCCGAGACGAGTGACTTGTATTTGCCCGGACACTATCAGCGAACGTCGATGGACGTTCGTACCACCGCGAAGACCACCGGCAACCTGTGCGTGTACACGTTTGCCGAGCCGGATGAAGAGCTGGAGCTGCTGGTCCGCTCCCAATCCGGCGAAACCGTCGCAAGTTTCGGTCGCGAGCACGGCGAGACTGTGGGCAGCGCCGTGCTCTTCCAGCTCGATCCGGACAACTTGCCCAACCCGACGTCGCTCGCGTTCAAGCGTGGTGACCTGATCGAAGAGCACGGCTCGCCCTTCGATCCCGGCGCGGCGTTGGAAGGCTTCGACAACGGCCGGCTCGCGGACGCGACGGACGTCGTGCGCGGGGCTGAAAGCCCCGACAACCGCGTGGCGGGTCCCGGGGCGGGTACGAGCGCGAGCACTGGTCCGACACCGGCCCTGAGCGATCTGCGCATTGTGGTCCGGTTCGCCAACCCGGGGCATCGTTTCCTGCAGTTGGCGCGGGTAACGCTGAATGGCGCCCTAGCGGTTCCCGGAGACAGCCGTCAGGGGAGCCACGTCTTCGACGTGCCGGCCGGCGCGACGCAACTTCAGCTCCAAGTGCTGATTCCGCCGCTTGCTCCGCGTGCGACGAAGAACATCTTACTCGTCAACCAAACCTACAACCTGTTCGCCAACACGGCGAGCGGCTTTCGGGTGCCAGCCCGGATGATCACCGAAGTCGGTCGACGGCACGCGCGCGTGCGCAACATCGGCATGGGCTCGAAAGTGGGCACGCTGCAAATCGACCTCGATCTTCGCTTCCTCGACGTCACCGATCACGTGCGCGTCAGCGCGTCGACGTTCCGGGTTTTCGAGCAGGGCTCGTTGTCCGGCTGCAACCTTGCCATCTTCGAGCAAACCGACCCGACCGGTGAGAGTAACCCGTCTTCCGCGACCTCTTGGGCGGTCCTGATCCCCCCGGCGGTCGCGGGCAGCGACGAGTTCAGCATCAATGCCTTATTGTTTTTTCAGCACGAGCTCGAGCATCACATGCTGGAGGTCCAATTCACTGACACGAGCGACAGGGGGCTCGCCTACAACAACAGCGACGATGTCGACTACGACCGCCTGACCCGATATTTACCGCCACCTTCGCGGCCGGACGACTTGTTGCCGCCCCCGGCCCAGTTCAGGCCGAGCTACGTCACTCGCACTCACGACGACCCAGTCGGTAACTCGCCCTCCCCCAGTACGCAATTCCCTCCCAACGAACACTTCAACAACTATCCGTCATTCAATTGGGCTCAGCAGCTCGTCAATTCGGAAAAGCGCGTCGTGCTCTTGATGCCATTTCCGAAAAGGACCAGCTTCGGTCAGCTCAACCAGCCGAGCTCAGCGAACCTTCGGCTCCTGCAGAGCCTGACTTCGAGCCTCGAGGCGGAGGGACAAATCAAGCCCAAGCACTCGGCACTCCTGGCAGGGCTGGCGATTGGTGGCTGGAGCTCTGGGACCAAAACGGTCGTCGATTGGTGCGCCGGATTGGTTGGAAGCGACAGCGCACTTCCGCCCGTAGTGCGAGAGGTCTACTTCTTCGACGGCTTCGAGGACAGCAAGGTCGGCCTGTTTCCGGGTGGAGCGGTGGAAAATTGGTTCCGGGAAGACCGGAGCCGCAAACTGCGACTGGTCTGCACGGCGTACACGGAAAAGGAAGCGATCGATCTGGCTCGCCGCTTGGGAGCGACGGAGGCGTTGGACGTCGTGCTTGACGCAGGAGGCACGCCTGTGAAGGGCAACGTGCGCGTGATGCCGGGCAGGAGTGACTATTTTTACACGAATGCCCTGTACAAGGCTGCGTTCGGGCTGCCGCCCGATCCGAGCGTCGTTGCGCAGCCGGCAATCTCGCTCACGCTTCGAGGACCGGGGCAGGCGCAAGTCACACCCGACGTTAGCGCGGAAGCGGCCCTGACGCTGGACACGGAATCTTTCCGGGGCGGGACGCCGACAGCATTCATTGTTCTATCCTCCCGACAGGCGTCCCTCACACATCAACTCGCCAACTACTCCTCTACGGAGGCCGCCGCGGTCCTCCACTACATTGTCCTGCCCTTCGTGCTGGGCCTACCCCTTGGGACGTCACGGCCCGTCCAGTCAAAAGCCGACTTCGATACGGCGATGAAGTCCCTGAGAGACTCAGGAGACCCCAAC
>DATEPG010000122.1:0-7896 GCA_035273265.1 Polyangiaceae bacterium | reverse complement strand
CAGGCCGCCGCGACATCACCAGCGCCCGCTCCGCCAGAAATGCGGCCTCGGCGAGCGCGTGTGTGACGAAGATCACGGTCATGCGCCGGGCCTGCCAGAGTTTCCGCAATCGTTCGTCCAAGCGCTGACGGGTCAGCTCGTCGAGAGCTGCAAAGGGCTCGTCGAGCAAGAGCACGGAAGGCTCCGTGACCAACGCTCGCGCGATCGAGACTCGCATGCGCATGCCGCCCGAGAGCTGATCGGGAAAGCGCTCGTGCACGTCGCTCAGTTCGACTTCCGCGAGCGGCACGCAGGCGCGCTCACGAGCCTGCGTGCGGCTCAGACCCTGGAGTTCGAGGGGCAGGGCCACGTTGTCGAGCACGGACCGCCACGGCAAAAGCTGGGCGTCCTGAAATACGAACGCCAACTTCGTCTGCGCAGTCGACGACGCTTCACCCGCCCCCGGTGAGAGCGCGATCGAGCCTGCGGCCGGTGCTTCCAAGCCCGAGATGAAGCGCAGCAAGGTCGACTTGCCGCAGCCCGACGGCCCAAGCAAGGCCACGAATGAGCCGGCCTCGATCACGAGGTCGATGTCTTGCAGCACCGGTCCGCTGGAACTGAATGCGTGACTGACACCGCGAATGGCGACTTGGCTGCTGATGGCGATACTCCGGTGAAGGCGGCAGCTTCGCTCAGCGCGGCGAGCGACGGCAACGCACCAATCTCTGACGCGCCTCATCGGCCGTCGAGCCGGCACCCCCGTTGCCGCTCAAGCCACGGCGCGCGGCGCTTCGCGTTGCGAAAACAGCGCGATTGGCGCGGGAGCGTCGGCGGTCGGCGCCTTCGCCGCCAGTGCACGGGGCTTCGCGCTGCTGCGCGCTCCGCTCGCCACGGCCAGGGCAAGGCCCGGGAAGGTGAGCCGCAGACGCTGAGGGTCGAGTAACCCCCAGTGGCCGAGTTCGCCAATGACCTGGTTCAGGGCAGCCGTAGACACGTCCAGGCGACGCTGGAGACGCGGCCGAGTGAGCGCGGTCCCGTTGGAGCTGAGCGCGAAGACGAGTTGGAGCAGGCGGCGAGCAAGGGCTGTGATCTGCATGTCGGTTCAGTACCGGACCACTGAACAGAAGGCTAGATTTTGACCCTGCCGCATGGCACTTCGATAAGCAGATGACATTAAAACCCTGAATTTACACGTCTATTTTTTTGAATGCCGGAATGCCCGCGAGCTGGAGCTATACGGCCGAGCAGGTCAGGCGCGCGAGTCATCGCCGAGTCCATCCGCTATCGTCCTCGGGTATGTACTCCCCTCACCCGTTGCTCTGTGCAGAGCGGCAGCTGGCGCGCGACCGGGCGGCGACGCAGGCGTTTCCCCTGCTTTGGACGCGCAAGCTCTCGCGCATGATGGCGTCGCCCTTGGGCTACCTGCGTGGCGCGGCGGCGCTCTTTTACGAGCTGCTCGCCGATCATCCGGAGCTCGCCGCCGGCCCCGAGGGCGAGGGTTGGCTCGTCGGCGACGCGCACCTCGAGAATTTCGGAGCGTTCCGCAGTCAGGATGGGCACGGCAGCGAAGCAGTGGTGTTCGACGTCAACGACTTCGACGAAGCGATCGTCGGACCGTTTCGCTGGGACGTCGTTCGCCTACTGACGAGCGTGATCCTGGGCGGCCGCGAAATCGGCTCGAATGGCAAACAGAGCGTGCTTCTCTGCTCGGCGATTCTCGAAGGCTATGTGCCTGCGCTGTGCCAAGGCTACGCAGCGAAGGTCGCCCCGCTGGCAATCCGTCGCTTGCTGGAGAAGGTGGAGCGGCGCACGCACAAGGATTTACTCGACCGCCGAACCGAGCGCACCGCCAACGGGCGACGCTTCACACGCGGCGATCGCTACCAAGATCTGGCGTCCGAGCTGACAGCCAAGGCACGCACAGCCTTCGAGCACTACGTCGAACAGCTCGATCCCAAGCGTGCGCAGGATCGCGCTCACTTCGTCGTAGAAGATCTCGCCTTTCGGGTCGCCGGCACCGGCAGCTTGGGCGTGCTGCGCATCGCCGTGCTGACACGAGGCAAAGGCGAGCTCGATAGCCGTTGGGTTTTCGATATGAAGGCCCAGCGCACCCCCGCCGCCCAGGCGCTGCTCGGCGCGCCGCCCGAGCCCGAACCCCAGGCTGAGCGTGTGTTACGGGCGACTCGAGCCTGCCTGGTGCATCCACCGCGCATGCTGGGCAGCACGGACTTGGACGATTCGAGCTTGTTCGTACGCCGCCTGCTGCCACAAGAAGACAAACTCGATCTGACCCGCCTGCGGTCCGAAGAGCTACCGGAGCTGGCGCGCTATCTGGGCGCGCTGCTCGGCTCGGCACACCGGCGCGGCGCGGTCCGAATGCCACCTTCGATCTGGACCGCTGCCGAACGAACGCTGCTCAGCGAACACGCGATCGTGATCGCCGGTCTGCATGAAGCGGCTTACCTGGCTCTGTGTAAAGCCGCGCCCGAGGTGTGAAAGTCAGTGCGGTAGCTTGTCGAACAGCTTGTCGACGGCATAGGCCAAGCGTTGCTTGCTCACCTCGAGCGAGTTGCTCCCGCGCACTTCGCCTTCTGCGGCACCGAGCCAGACCGTCTTGCCGGTTTGGGAATCGACCAGTTCGACGAGCAGCGCGCCCGCACCGACCGGATCCAGACCCGTCACGGCGTCACCACGCTTGGACTTGATCTCTTGCACTTCCTTCACGTCAGCCACGATCAGCATGGAGACGAGCAGGTCCGGCGAGCTTTGCGCCACGGTCAGCCCGCGCTCGCGCAACTTCTTGTCGATCAGAAACTGCACCTCGGACTGGGTATCGATGTCTTTGGGAACCCAGGCGCCCGTGCGGTCTTGCAGAACGCCAGCGTTGGTGTCCCAAGCGTACGATTTATACGCCGCCAGGTTCGACTTGGGATCAGCAGCCGAATGCACCCGGATGTCCGACGTCGGCGTCGACGCGCAGGACATACACAAAGCGACGCTCAGCGCCGCAACCGATACTAGACTGCTCAAGCAATTGCCGACGATTTTCATGCTGGGATCTCCCCGAAGTTGCGATTCGATCGGCAAGCTACTTCTCGCAGATCGAGACCGATGTCAACGACGCGGCCGGCGCCGGCTAGTGGATTTGATAGTCGAGCACGTAGATGTCGGAGGAATTTCTGCGAGGGTAAAAAATCGAAAGCTTGTCCTCGGTGACGAGCCGAGCCGTGTCGATCAATGGATCGGAAAAATATTTGCCTGCGTCGCTCACGAGTATCGACCAGGGTTTGAAGCCCTGCGCGGCGGCCGCCGACGCGATGCGCATGTCGGGCAGCACGGCGTACAGGTTGCCGCTCGCAGAAATCGCCAACTTTCCTCGAAACGCGGCCTGCGCCGGGAAGCTCATGGCCGTTCGGCTCCAGCTGCCCGCGGTGTCCCGAAAATAGTGGTGATATTGGCTTTTGGTACGTGCGCTGTCGAAGTTCGAGTCGTTAGCTTGGGCGTCGGGCAGATGTGACAGTAAGACGTGCACCCTTCCGCTCGCGTCTACCGCCATGTGCTCTTGATTGATCAGGCCGCGGTTCTGCCCGATCGACCAGACCTTGATGCCCACTGAGTCCCGCGTGATCGACGAAGAGCCGCTGTTTGCGATGCCGGCGCCGGCGTTGTTGTTCCAGGTCCGCCCGTGGTCGTCGCTGTAAGCGTAGAACAGATCGTGGTTCGTGGCCGCGTTGCTGGTTTCGCGCCAGCACCAAGAGACGTGTAAGCGAGTGCCGCCCCGCGTATAGGATACGCCGTGCGGGTAAGCGTTGATGCTGGCGTCCGTGCCGTTGATGAACTCACCGATCGACGCCCAGCCGTGACTGTCTGCGTCGTACTCCCAGAGCAGCTCGTTGCCGCTGCCGCTCTCCCCGATACGCGCCTGGAACAGCAGCTTCTTGCCGTCGGGTTCGGTGACGAAGCGAGGGTAAGTGACCAGCGTCAACGCGCTGCTGCCGACGAGACGATTGGTCACCGCCGAAAAACTGGTGCTTGCCCAAGCCATCCCCGGACTGCCGAGCAGGCCGGTTACTGATTTGCGATAGTGCAGCGTGCTGCCATGGTGGTCGAACGCGAGGTGCAGCGTGCCATCGCCGGGACAGATGCCGATCGAGATGGTGTTGTGCGCGTCGCCCTCACTGTTCGTGTAGTCGCTGAACTCGAGAGCGGACCAAGTGCCGCTGGGCAACTCACGCCGAGCCAAGACCACGTGCCGGGCGGTGTTCCAGTAGGCTGCGTATTGGTAACCCTGATAGCTGACGATACCGTCCTGCTGAAAGGATTCCCCGTTGAGGTAGCCGCCGTAGGAGACGATCGTGAGCCCGGCTTTGGTCAGCAGGCTCTCTCCTTCTTTGCTGAGCCCAACGCTCGCGGCGCCCGCGCTGCTTGCGCCGCCCGCACCGCCATGACCAGCGCTGCTACTACTGCCCGCAGCGGCGCTGACCCCGCCTGCGCCAGCCGGGCCGCCAGCAGCTGCACCGGCAGCATTGTTCGAGCCCGCAGTCGAGGTTCCAACATTGCCTGCCTGCACGGAAGCTCCGCCGATGCCTGTGCCGGCGGATCCGCCCACTCCCGGCACGCTCGCGGCGCCCCCAGGGGTACCGGCGCTGCCGCTCTGAGCGACTGCAGCGACATTCGATGTTTGGCTCCCGCACGCGATCGGCGCGCTGATCGTCATCGAAGCGATCAGCGCGAGCCAAGGCAATCGCAAATCTAGTCTGTCGCGCAATCCAGGAATGAGGTCCGCTAAGCTCACACCCTATTTAGGGACTTGGCGCGAGAAAGTAGACCGAAATTTCTTAGACCCGCCTGGATGCCGTCGAAAATCCCGCGTGCAGCGCTGAACGCCCAGCGGTGAGGCTCCGGCGCGCGGCTGGGGCGTGTAGAACCACCCCAGAAAATTCCAAAAGCAACAGTGGGGTCGGAACGCGAGGACGCTACTTCGTCGCGTTGACGAGCACGATGTATTCGCTGACCGGTGGGGTGGTGACCGCGCTCATTCCATAGTGAACAGTCACTAGGTTGCTCAAGGGTAGGTGCTGCGAAATGCGGTGAAAGATAGCGCTCGTCAGCACACGGTTGGCAGCTTGCTCGGGTGTGGCAGTTGGATCGGCGCTCTGGTCCGCGCGCACGTCCCAGTCGCGGCGGGCGATGGCCGGCGCAACGTAGCAACCGCTGCCGATTTCGGTCGTTCGCCACGGCACCAGGGCTTGCGGTGGGCTGCCGCCCCGTACCCCCGCCAAAGTCGGCTGGAACGGATTCCCGCCAGTTCCGTCCCAATTGAGCTCGAGCCAAAGCAGCGTTTGCCCGGTCGTCGCACTGACAGCCGACAGGTGGCCAAAGTCGCCCATAATCTGCCTGAACAACCACACGTCACTCGGCGCGGGACCGGAGAGGAGTTCGCCCGAACCCACGCCTACCCCTCGCAGCGTCGCTGCTGCATTTGCGGAGGCGCGGGCGCCCGCTTCGTCGACGACACTTCGAGGACCGCAGCTGAGCGCGTGGCGAACGACCGCGAGTGAAACCGAGTCGACGACCACGAGCAACGAGCACGCTTCCTGGTCTTCAACGTCGGCGATAACCTCAGCGGCGATGGTTGCGCAAGCGCTCGGGTATGGCTGATTCGAGCATCTCCCCTGGCTGCACTGCGCGATGTACGACGGTAAGCAGGCGTTACCGGTCGTGCACTTGCCAGCGCACGCCTCGTAGGCGGCATAGGCCGTCTTCACCGCCGTGTGGGCCGTCTTCGAGACGCCGTAAAAATTGCCGCACGAGTCCCGGCCTTTGAACAGGCACATGGCTTCGAACAGCTGGCAATCGCTGTCCTGCGCGCAAGCTCGATTGCTCTCGATTGCGTTCTCCGCAGCCGAAACCAGCTCGCCGCAGTCGGGCTTGCCCGCCGTTCCGTTCGGACCTCCAGTGCCGCGTGGGTTGCTTTCGCCGCTTGCACCGCCGCTGCCGGCACCGCCTTCGCCGCTTACACCGCCGCTGCCGGCGCCGTCTTCAGTACGACCTGCGCTGCCGCTGGGCCCCCCGCTGCTGCCGGCACCGATTTCGCCGCTCTGGCCCGCACCGCCACTCGGCCCCCCGCCGATCGGATCGAGAATGCTCGTGTTGCAAGCAGCAACGAAGAGCACGCCACCCGAAAACCCAGTCCAAGCGAGATTCAATTTCATCACTCCCTCCTCCCCCCAGGTGGCCGCTCGCGCTGACCGCGGCTCACGGGCGCCCCCAAGCCGCTCCAACACCAGCCGAGAACAACGCGAACGGCTGACCCCACGAGGCAACGCTTTGCCCAGCGAACGCCAGTTCCAGTTTGGGTAGGGTGACGCCAAGCTCCGCGCCCAGACACAAGCGCACGTGCTTGCTCAGCCGAAACCCCACTTGTGTGCCCAAACTGGGCAGAGCCGCTAGTTGGTGATCCACGCGATCGGTGTAGGGCGCGTTTGCTTGGCCGCTGGCGCTGAGCCAAAGCAAGGATAGCCCCGCATGCGCGCCGAGCGTGACGAGCTCGGTCGTTGCGAGCAGCGTCGACAGCTCGACTCCGATCAGCCAGGCAGAGACGTCGGCCGCATTGGCCCCCGAGCTGACCGTCGATGGCACGACGGGCAGGACGAGTTTCGCTCCCAGCCCGTAGTTCGAACCGAAGCGGAGCCGCGCACGGAGCAACAAGTCCAAGCCGAGCGATCCCGGCTGCAGCGGGACGGCAGCGGCGAGTTCCTGAAAGAATCGGCCCTCTTCGGCTGGAGCAGCCGCCCCGGTCGACGATGCCGAAGCTCCGGCGACCTGCGGCGCAGCGCTGGCCTTTAGCGGCGGAGGCGGCGGGCGCGGAGGCATCAGCCGTGCGGCTGCCGGGCCTTCACGGAGCGGCTGGAAGAAAGCGCGCAATTGCTCGGAGACTCGCACCGCCGACGTGGCGTCGACAGCCCCTGGCTCGACCTCCACCTGCTCGGCATGCAGCACGCGATCGAGCGCGAGCTGGCCTGTCGTCTCGTTCTTGAGCCAAAGCTCGACGCGCCGCGGCGGCGGACTCTCGATCACGTGTGCCGCAGCCCCGATCTCTCCCGCGCCCTCGGCATCCAGCGCATCAGCCGGCACGATCTGGAGGCCCATGGCCTCGATCTCGGCCCGAATGCGAGCGCTGAACGGCGAATCCTGGTGACTCACGAACAGCACACGGGCCGCTTCGGCCGAGGCCCGTCGCGACGACCCAATCAGTGTAACGAAAGCGAAACACGACAGCCCGCGTCGCAGCCACTCCCCTCTCATGGCTGCTGCAGGCTCTCGGCCAACCGAGCATGCGCGCCCTTCGGGTAGCGCTCCAGGTATAGCCGCGCCGACGCGCGCGCGAGCTCGAGCTCGCCCTGTCGCCGTTCCGCTTCCATGCGACGGCCGAGCGCTTCCGGCGCCAGCGCGCAGTTTTGGCATTCACCCAGGTAGGCCGCGAAGAAGCGACGCGCTGCGCGATAGTCGTGCGAGCCGTCGAACGCCATTTGTCCCAGGTGGAATGCCGCACTCGCAGCGTTCTCCGAGCCAGCAAAGCGACGTCGGACCGCGGCGTAACCCGCATTCGCTCGTTCGAACCGGCCCGCCAGACGCGCCATGCTCGCGAGTTCGAGCAACTCCGAGGTAGAGAGCGTTTCGTACAATCGCTCGAAGCCTTGACCCTCCGCCGCGGCAAATGCGCCGGCATAGTCCCCCAGGGCGCTGAGCTCGCGCCAGCCCATTGGGCGCGAAGGGAGCTCGACGGACGCGACAGCGCTCGCCCGTGGATGCGGGTCCGTGCGCGCACTCAGGACGGGCGCAGGCACGAGCGCCAGCGTCGCCTGCGCCGCGGGCGAAAGCTCCGGAACGGGCGCGGGCGCGGGCGCGGGCGCG
>DATEPG010000121.1:0-26883 GCA_035273265.1 Polyangiaceae bacterium | reverse complement strand
CATCCTGAGCTTGGCGACGGTCGATTCACTGACTGGGCTGCACAACAAGCGCCACTTCGACGAAGTGTTCGGCAAAGAGGTGGCGCGCGCCGAACAAACGCGAGAGCCGCTCTCGCTGATCGTGCTGGACATCGACCACTTCAAGAAGATCAACGACAACTTTGGGCATCCTGCGGGCGACGCGGTGCTCAAGCACGTTGCCGCCGTGGTCAAGGGGCAGATCCGGCCCAGTGACACGCTCTGCCGGGTCGGCGGCGAGGAGTTCGCGCTGGTGTTGCCACACACCCCGCTCGCCCTGGCTACGCAGGCGGCGGAGTTGATCCGCGTCGCAGTGGACAACAGCGCCTGCGATGTTGCTGGCACGATCATTCCCTCCACCCTGAGCCTCGGGGTTGCACAGTTGGGGCCCGGTGAAATCCCTGAAGGCTTGTATCGGCGCTCCGACGAGCGGCTCTATGCCGCCAAGCACAGCGGCCGAAACCGCGTGTGCTGAGCGCTCAGCCGCTCAACGTGTGAAAGACTCGATCAAATCGGCAAGTGCCGGATGGCGCTGAGTCAGTTCGCTGCGCGATGGCATGCTGAAGTCGGCGAAGTCGAAGCCCGGCGCGACCGTGCAGCCGCAGAGCACGAAGCCGTCACCGATGACCCGAGCCGCCTGCAACGTACCCGCACGCACGACCCATTGCGGGCATTCGCCATGCTGCAAGTTGGGCCCCAGCTCGACGCGTTGATGCATCCCGGCACGGTCGATGGTGTGCAACTCTAGAGTCGCACCCAAATAGTGATGCCAAACCTCGTCGCTGAGCACGCGGTGAAAAGCCGAGAACTCGCCCGCGCGCAGTAGGAAGTAGATCGCGGTAGAGGCGGCTCGAGTGACCGGAGCAAACGGCGCAGCCACACTGGCCTGCGCGCGAAAGGTCTCGCGGAAGAAGCCGCCTTCGGGGTGCGGCGAAAGGCCGAGGGCCTTGATCACCTCTTGGTCGGTCAGCGAGTTCACGCAGTGGCGCGCTTGTGCGGGGCGATTGTGGGTCGCGCATAGCGTAGGCCTGGGCCTGGCCGTTGGCTCAGGCATTTGGCACTGAGCGCAGCAGCAAAGCGGGCGCGCGCGGGCTCGGGCAGTCGAGCGAGGCAGTGACTGGCAAATTTTGCGTCGGCTTGACAGCGAGCCAAAAGACGGGCGACGCGCGGTCCGTGGATCCGGCTGCAAGCGGCGCAGATCCCCTCGTCGAGCAGGGCCAGCGAGCTGCAACAGCGGCACGTTTCGGGGGCGGGCATGGGCCGAGGCTTAGCGGAGCCTGCAATGGTCGGCCAAGTTCTGGCCTGATGCGCCCGAAAAAAACGCAGCAAAGCCTGGCGCGGGGGCGGAAATTGTCCACCGCCCTGAGCCAAATCCGCTAGCTTCGGCCGATGGCACACGACGACGAACACGACCATGTTCATGACGAAAATTGCGACCATGAGCACGGTGATGATGAATTTGCCGAAGAGCTCGACGAGTTCCTCGGCGAGTTCCAGGAGCTCCTCGGTACCGACCCCGAAGCGGCCATGGAGCTCGTGGAGAGCGTCGACGAGTCGTTCGCCGCGCACCCACTGATTCGGATCGCCCACGCCCACGCGATCTGGGTGACCAAAGGCGCCGCAAGCGCTCGCAGCGAGCTCGAAACGCTGGTCGCGGCCGAGCCTGATTTCTCGGACGCACACTACGCACTGGCAGACGTCTACGGCGAACTGAAAGAAGACGCACTGCGCACCACGCACTTCATGCGCGTGCTGGAGCTCGACGAAAAAGACGACGAGGAGTCCGGATTCGATGACACTTCATTCCGAGATCTGATCCTGAAGAGCGCGGAAACCGCGCTCGCCGGCCTGCCCTCGCCTTACCTCGAGCGTCTGAAGGGCGTCCCGGTGCAGCTCGAGCCTCGCCCGAGCAAGGCTCTCGTCAAAGCAGGCGTCGACCCGCGCAGGCTCGCCCAATTCGAAGGTCCAGCGCCCGAAACGCCCGCAAGCGAGCCGGTGACCCCCACCCGCATCGTGCTCTTTACTGCGAATTTGCCGGCTGAATTCGAGGACGAAGAGGAGCTGGCCAGCGAAATCGAGCTGACGTTGCTCCAGGAAATCGGCGACTACTATTCCCTGAGCGACGAAGAGCTCGACCGCCTCGGCTTGGAGTGATCGCGAGCTAGCGCGAGGAAAGCGAGCGCCGCTCGCGTCGGCGCGAAGGCGCGCGGCGTGAGCGCGCCCACGCTGCGCGCGGCGCCGAACTGCCCCAGAGTGAGCACGCGCAGCGTCTCGCTCTGGCGCTCACGCTCGACCGAGAAACGCGGCACGATGGCAACGCCGAAGCCGAGCTCGGCCAAGCGCTTCAAGACCTCCACGCTACTCATCTCCATCGCCAGCTCGAGCCGCAGATTTTCAGCGGCAAATGCCAAGTCGACCAGCGCCCGCGAGCTGGTCGTCCGGTCGAGCAACAACAGCGCATGCCGCGCCAGCTCGCGCAGCCCGACCTGGCGATGGCTAGCTTTGGCCAAGGCGTGCATCGGGGAGCACACGGCCACATCCTCCTGCGGCGCGAGCTCGACGGAGTCGAGCCGCTCGCTCACGGGACGACCGGAGACAGCAAGCGAAGCCGGCAACGGCAAACTGACGATGCCCAGATCGACCTGGCCCTCCGAGACGCGTTCCGCGATCACTGGCGAGGGGCGATTGTCGATGCGCAAGACCACCTTCGGGTAGCGTTCGCGAAAGGCAGCCAATACCGGCGGCAGGAAATAGCAGGCCAAGGTGTCGCTGGTGCCCAGCACCAACTCGCCCGACGTCAGCGCGCTCAGGCCGGCGAGTTCGCTCTCGGCCAACGCCATCTCCTCGAAGATCCGCGTCGTGCGGGCTAGCAGCGCGCGACCAGCATCGGTCAGCCGCGGCCGGTGACCATCTCGAGCGAAGAGTTTCTGCCCCAACTCGCGCTCCAGCAAGAGCACCGCCTGACTCACTGACGACTGCGTTTTCCCCAATTGCTTCGCTGCCTTGGAGAAGCCGCCGGCGGTGGCCACGGCATTGAAAGCGGCCAATCGCGCGCTGTCCAAAATCATCGTCATTGCTTATCATTTGTATCATTTTCTATTGGATTGCATAATGCCGGGAGCGGGCCATGCTCCCGCCCATGATCGTCATTCCGGGTCGCGCAGCGTTGTCGGCAGGGCGTCTAGCCAAGCGCCTGGCCAAAATCCAAAGCCGAAACCCGGCGCTCTCCGCGTTGAGCGCGCGCTTCGTGCACTTCGTGGATCTGGGCGATGCCGAGCTCACGCCGGACGAGCAGCGGCTGCTCGAGCGATTGCTCGAGTATGGACCGCGCGACGTGAGCGCCGAGCTATCGGGCGCGCGCTACTTCGTCGTCCCCCGCTTGGGCACGATTTCTCCCTGGGCATCCAAGGCGACCGACATTGCCAAGATCTGCGGGCTGCCCCAAGTGCGGCGCGTGGAGCGCGGCGTCGAGTACGTGGCAGAAGGCTCGATCCACGACGAAGCCGCGCTGCTCCGGAGCTTGCACGATCGCATGACCGAGTCGGTGCTGCGCAACGAGGGCGAGGCGAACCAGCTGTTCGCTCGCGCGGAACCAAAGCCGCTACGCAGCATCGACGTGCTGGGCCTCGGACGGAGCGCCATCGAAGAGGCCAACCGAAGCCTCGGCTTGGCCCTCGCGGCCGACGAGATCGAATACCTGGAGATGAGCTATCGCGCGCTATCGCGCAACCCCAGCGACGTCGAACTGATGATGTTCGCGCAGGCCAACAGCGAACACTGCCGGCACAAGATCTTCAACGCGGACTTCGTGATAGACGGAGAAAAGCAGCCATTTTCGCTGTTCAAGATGATTCGTCACAGCACCGAGAAGAGCCCGGAAGGCGTGCTCTCGGCGTACCACGACAACGCCGCCGTGATCGAAGGCCACAGCGCACCGCGCTTCTTCCCGAATCCGCACGACGGCCTGTACCGAGGTCGCGATGAAGAGCAGCACATTTTGCTCAAGGTCGAGACGCACAATCACCCGACCGCGATCTCACCGCATCCGGGGGCCGCTACCGGCTCGGGAGGCGAGATTCGCGACGAGGGTGCCACCGGACGCGGCTCGAAGCCCAAGGCCGGCCTGACCGGCTTCTCCGTTTCCAACTTGTGCCTGCCTGGCGCGCTGAAACCTTGGGAAGTCGCCTACGGCAAGCCCGCGCGCATCGCCTCTGCGCTGGACATCATGTTGGAGGGCCCGATCGGCGGCGCTGCCTTCAACAATGAGTTCGGGCGCCCCAACTTGACCGGCTACTTTCGCACGTTGGAGCTTTCGGCGCCGGGGCCCGCGGGGCGCGAGGTGCGCGGCTATCACAAGCCGATCATGCTGGCAGGCGGCTTGGGCCACATCCGCAGCGATCACGTAAAAAAGGGCATCATTCCGGAGGGAGCCGCGATCGTCGTGCTCGGCGGTCCGGCCATGTTGATCGGGCTGGGCGGCGGCGCGGCGTCGTCCGTGAGCTCGGGCGCTTCCCACGAGGACTTGGATTTTGCTTCCGTGCAGCGCGATAACGCGGAGATGCAGCGCCGCTGTCAAGAAGTGATCGATCGCGCTTGGCAGCTGGGTGAAGAAAACCCGATCGTGTCGATTCACGACGTCGGCGCTGGCGGTCTCTCCAACGCATTGCCGGAGCTGGTGAACGACAGCGGGCGTGGCGCGCGCTTCGAGCTGCGCAAGATCCCGAACGACGAACCGAGCATGTCGCCCCTCGAGCTGTGGTGCAATGAATCGCAAGAGCGCTACGTGCTGGCGATCTTGCCCGAGCACCTCGCTCGCTTCGAAGCACTGTGCGCGCGCGAGCGTTGCCCCTACGCCGTACTGGGCCACGCCACGGACGACGGCGTACTCACCGTGGACGATGCGCACTTCGGCAACCGGCCGATCGATTTGCCGCTTTCGGTGCTGCTGGGCAAGCCACCCAAGATGACGCGCAACGTCGAGACCGGCACTTTCATCCCTGAAAACGACGATTTGACCGGGATCGATCTGAGCGAGGCGGCGCGCCGCGTGCTCCAGCTGCCCACGGTTTCTGACAAGACCTTCTTGATCACGATCGGTGATCGCACGGTGACCGGTTTGGTGGCCCGCGATCAAATGGTGGGGCCTTGGCAGGTGCCGTGCGCGGACGTGGCCGTCACGACCACGAGCTATGATGGCTACACCGGCGAAGCCATGGCCGTCGGTGAGCGCACGCCGATCGCGCTGCTCAGCGCGGCCGCCTCGGCGCGCATGGCCGTGGCTGAAGCGCTGACCAACCTAGCCGCAGCGCCGATCGCCCAGCTCTCGGACATCAAGCTGTCGGCGAACTGGATGGCTCCCGCAGGGCACCCCGGTGAAGACGCGCGCCTGTACGAAGCCGTGCGCGCCATCGGCAGTGAGCTGTGCCCTGCGCTCGGCATCGCCATCCCTGTCGGCAAAGACTCGATGTCGATGCGCACGGTCTGGCAAGACGAGGGCGAGCAGAAGAGCGTCACCGCGCCGCTCTCGTTGATCGTGAGCGCGTTCGCCAAAGTGAGTGACGTGCGCCGCGTGCTCACTCCCGAGCTGCGCCGGGACGTGCCGGACAGTCAGCTGCTGCTCGTGGATCTCGGCCTCGGGCGCTGCCGGCTCGGCGGCTCGGCGCTCTTTCAGGTCTATTCCCGGGTGGGGCACAGCCCACCCGACCTCGATCAACCCGCGCTGCTCGTGGGCTTCTTTACAGCGATTCAACAGCTGTCGGCACAAGGCTACCTACTCGCGTACCACGATCGTTCCGACGGCGGGCTCTTCGCCACCCTGTGTGAGATGGCCTTCGCTGGCGGTACCGGTCTGGCCATCGATCTCAGCGCGCTTCAGGGCGACGCTCGTGCGCTGCTCTTCAATGAAGAGCTCGGCGCGGTGCTGCAGGTGCGACGCTCGGAGCTGGCGGCGATCCGAGAGTGCTTCGCGCAGCACGGGCTGGCCGCTGCCGTGCACGAGGTCGGCCGGCGTGCGGCAGGGAACCGCGTACGAATCGTGCGCGGCGACGAAGTCCTGTTCGATCAGGACCGCGCGGCGCTGCGTGCGCTCTGGTCCGAAACCACGCACGCCATGCAGCGGTTGCGCGACGACGCGAGCTGTGCGGATCAAGAACACGAGTCGCGTCTGAACTTGGCCGACCCTGGGCTGTCCGTCGCGCTCAGCTTCGACCCCCAGGACGACATCGTACGCAGCCTGGTACGCGGACCCGGCGCACGGCCGCGCGTGGCGATCCTGCGCGAACAAGGCGTCAATGGCCAGGTCGAGATGGCCGCCGCCTTCGACCGCGCGGGCTTCGACGCGGTGGACGTACACATGAGCGACATTTTGAGCGGCAGAATCGGTCTGGCAGAATTCCGCGGCCTCGCGGCTTGCGGCGGCTTCTCCTACGGCGATGTGCTCGGCGCGGGCGAGGGTTGGGCCAAATCGATTCTATTCAACGCCCGCGCACGGAGCGAGTTCGCCGACTTCTTCGCGCGACCCGACGCATTCGCTCTCGGCGTGTGCAATGGCTGCCAAATGTTGTCCAACCTGCGCGAGCTGGTGCCCGGCGCCGAGCTTTGGCCACGCTTCGTCCGCAACCGCTCCGAGCAGTTCGAGGCTCGCCTGTGCATGGTCGAGATCACCGACAGCCCATCGATCTTGCTGCGCGGGATGCAGGGCTCGCGGCTGCCAATCGCCGTGGCGCACGGCGAGGGCCGGGCGGAATTCGTCGACGAAGCAGCCCGCAACGCGCTCGACGCCAGCGGCTTGGTGGGCGCGCGCTACATCGATCACTTCGGCCAGGTCAGCTCGCACTATCCCGAGAACCCCAACGGCTCACCCAACGGCATTACCGGTCTGTGCAACGTGGACGGCCGCGTGACGCTGCTCATGCCGCACCCCGAACGGGTGTTCCGCAGCGTTCAGTACTCCTGGCGGCCGCGCGAGTGGGCGGAGGATGCGCCCTGGCTACGGCTATTCCGCAACGCTCGAGCGTGGGTCGCGGAGCGCTGAATATTCCGTTGACGCGGCTCGTCCAACCGAAACGTCCACTTCCGCCCGCGCGCTCGACCGAGTCGCGCTATGACTGCTCAGCCATCCATGCAGCGCTCGTCCCGTTTCGCCGCGCTCGGCTTGCTGATCCTCGGCGTCGGGCTAGCGGCATTGCCGAACGTGTCGGCTGCGGAGCGTACGCGTGGCAAGCCCCCGAGCAGCAAGGCGTGCCGCAACCAAAAGCCGCAGCCATTTTTGATTCGTTCCAACTTCGTCAAGCACGGTGCGCTAAACCCTAGCGCTCACGAGCAGGCGCTCCGCTACCGCGCCGAGCAATACGGCAGCGTCGATGGCCTGGGCCTCGAGCGCTACAACAAGCAGAAGGCCTATGCCAGCGCGGTCGGCGTGCGCTTCATGGGGTTGCCCCTGCAGATCCACAAAAAGGTGGCGCCCGCCTTACGCTGCGTGGAGCGCTACATCGAACGCACGTGCACGGGCCCAGAGGAGCGCTACACGCCGCGCGCTTTGGGCGGCTTCAGGCAAGCCAACACCTACCGCGGCGGCGAGATCTCCAACCACTTGTTCGGCATCGCCGTCGACATCGACCCCAATCGCAACCCATGCTGTGGGTGCGTCGCTCCCTGGCGCGACCACCCGGGGTGTCGAAACCCCACCGAGACCGTGTTCGAGCGCGCCGCTCTCACTCGCTGCTGGATCGACGGCTTCGAGCGTTTCGGCTTCTACTGGCTGGGCCGCGACCCCGAGCTCCGGGACACGATGCACTTTGAATTCCTCGGCAATTCCGAGCTTTTAACACCGTGACCGGGCATGCAGGACCCGCCTGCGCCCCCCACACATACACGATTGAGCGGGAGAGCTAAAATGGTCATTTTGCGAACGGCTCACTGGCCGCTCCAAGCTCAGCGCTTCTGAAAGCTCGCAGCAAAATAGCCATCCGTGCCGAACTGGCTGGGACCGATGCGAAAGGCACTGGGCGCTTCGCTGTCCGGCCATAGCGCGGACAGCTCGGGGCAGTCGAAGGCGACGGGCTCCAGGATATCGAGCACGCGCATGACCAGCGCTTCGCACTCGGCTTCGAGCACGCTGCACACCGCGAACACCAAGCGACCGCCACTGCGTAGGCGTGTCGCTGACGAACGAACGATGCTCTCTGCCAATCCCGACAGCCGCGCGGGATCCTCAGGCACGAGGCGCGCTGCGATCTCTGGGCGTCGGCGCAGCGTACCCGTGCCCGTGCATGGGGCGTCGACCAGCACGCGGTCGAAGTCAGCCGGCACGTCCCCGACACCAACGGTCCAATCGACCGCGCGCACCTCGGGAGGGCGAAGCTGCAAGCGTTCGTATTCCGTCGACAACGCCTCGAGCTTCTTCGGATAGACGTCGGTCGCCCAAACTTCGCCGCTGCTCCCAACCTGTTCGCTGAAGAGGCTGGTCTTTTGACCCCGCCCAGCGCACGCGTCCAAAACGCGCTCGCCGGAACGCGCGCCGAGCGCGAGCGCAATCGCCTGGGCACCCTCCTCTTGAACCACGAACGAGCCCTGCGCGTAGCCTTCGCGCTTGCGCGGATCGCCAACCCCGGAAATCAGCCGCGAGCGCGGCGAGGCACGTCCTGAGACGCTTTTTTCCAGCCAGCTGGGCAATGCTCGACCGGCTAGCAGTCGCAAGCCGACCACTTTCTCCAGTTGGGGCACGATCAGCGCTTGCGCTTCCGTTTCACCGACCGATTGCGTCAGCGCCTCGAGCAGCCAAGGCGAGATATTCTGGCGGGCGGCATCCGCCGCTACCAGCTTCTCGCCCTGCGCGACCTTGCGCAGGACGGCGTTGGCGAAACCTGCCACTTGTTTGCCGCGCGCGGCGCGCACGCCGGTCACGGCTGCGTTCACGGCTGCAAACGCCGGAACGCGATCGAGCGAGAGCAATTGGTAGGCCGCGACGAGCAGCTCGGCCTTGACTACGACGTCCTTCAGGCCGCGAGGGGCGAACGGCACGAGCCGCGCCTCGAGCGCGCTCTTCATGCGCAACGTGCCGTAGAATAGCTCGGTCGCCAGGGCTCGGTCACGGTCTGCCAGGCCCCGCGCGGGTGCTCGCTCGAGCTCCGCGGACAACGCCGCAGCGCCGTAGGCCTCGTCGCGCAGCACGCGGATCAGCGCTTGAACCGCCACGCCGCGCGCGCTCGCGCCCGGCACATCGGGCGGCGCATCTGCCGAAGATTCAGTCACAGCGTCAGCCTCTCGGGCCTTTGGCCGCTTGCGCGTTGGCGTCCCAGCGTTTTTCGAGATCGTTTTTGAATGCCAGCAAAGTAAGTCCAACCAAAATCGCCATGCCGACTACGTGCGCCAGTTCTCTCATGCGCATGGGCAAGGGGCGGCGTAGCACACCTTCGATCACGAAGAACAGCAGGTGGCCGCCATCCAGAACCGGGATCGGCAGCAGGTTGAACAAGCCGAGGTTGATGCTGATCAAGGCCATCACCCAAATGAAGTGGTCGGCACCCTTGCGGCCCTCTTCACCGGCCACTTCATAAATCGTGATTGGCCCCGAGAGCGCCTTCAGGCTGATCCGACCTTCGATCAAGCGCACCAGGCTCACCATCACGAAATGCGTCACGTCCGCGGTTTCTTCGATGGCCTTGGTCAGCGCGTAGCGGATGGGAGCGGAGTGCTCCACGCTGTCTTCGGGCGCGAGCGGCACCCAAGCCTGGATCTGCAGCACGTAGCGCGAAAAAGACTGGCCATGGTCGTCCGTGAAGTCCTCGCGGCGAACCTGAAAGGTGCCCGAACGGACAACGCCGTCACGCGCCGCTTGATAGTCGACGCGGTGCGGACGATCCGGCTGCGCCAAGACGCGCTCGCGAAAGGTCGACCACGCGGCCACCGGTTCGCCGTCGAGCTTCAACACCTTGTCACCCGGACGCAGCCCGGCTTTGTAGAAGTAGCTGTCTTCGGGCACGACCGCCGCGTACAAGTCGGCCAGCTCGAGGCCAGTGCGCTCGAGCAAGGTGGTCCCGGCCGCGTCCGGTGTGAGCGCGACGACGCCCGCCTCGAACACGGCCACGTCAGCCAAACCGCCGAGCGCATTCGGCACGGAGATCGGCCGCAGATAGGTGATGGGCATCGTCTCTCCGGCGTTGTCGCCGAAGGCTTCGTTCAAGTCCTTGAAGCGCCGAACCGGCAAACCACCGACGTTGGTCACGATGTCGAACGTGCGCAGGCCGGCGCGGTAGGCCGGGGACTCGGCATTGGGCACGCCGATCACCGCGGAAGGCGCGCTGGTCTCGATGCCCACGCTGCCCACGCGGTCCGTGATGTCGAGCTCCCGCCGCTCGACCTTTTCTTCACTCGTGACTTCGACGTCGACGTGACGATTGTCGCGGAAGACCTTGAAGTGCAAGAGCTCCCCTGGGCTCTTGGCGATGATGCGCTTCACCTCGTCGAATGTAGCGACCTCCTCGCCGTTGACGGACATGATGCGGTCGCCCGGCATCAGCTTGCCGTCCGCCGGGTGTCCCGGCAGAACCACGCCCACCGTGGGCGGCAGAAAGGGTCCATCGCCAACGAACACCGCGAAGTAAAGCAGCACCGGAAAGATGAGGTTCATCGCCGGGCCGGCGAGGACGATCACGATCCGCTTGTAGAGCGGCAATGATTCGAACGTGCGCTTGCGATCCTCCGGCAGCACGACATCGCTCTTGGCCGCCTCCAGCATGCGCACGTAGCCGCCCAGCGGAATCAGCGATACGCAATATTCCGTCTCGCGTCCACGTAACCTCAACACCTTCGGCCCGAAACCCAGGCTAAAAGTCAGCACCTTCACGCCGAACGCTTTGGCGAACAGAAAGTGCCCCAGCTCGTGAACGAAAATCAGCGAGCTGATGAGGATGATGGGGTAAAAAAGATCCATCCTCGAAGTCGCGGAACCCTAGCACTCATCGGCCGGCGTCTGGCAAATCAGCCAAAGTTTCCAACAAATCAAGGCCCTTGGCGGGGCGGTAGCCGTCCCATATTGGTCCGCCGCGGAGCGCCCGAGCAACCCGTTCCGGAAACAGCATGACCCTCGCACCGAAAAAGTCGTCCACTCTGTCGCGCGTCACCTTGCATCACTTGATGACGCCCGAGCATGCCAACCCGCTCGGCAACGTCCATGGCGGTGTGATCATGCGCCTGGTCGACGAGTGCGGCGCGATCTGCGCCATGCGTCATGCTCGCCGCGCGTGCGTCACCATCGCCATCGATTCGATGACCTTCCGCGAGCCGGTGCATGTGGGCGCGCTGCTCGTTTGCGAAGCGCGCGTGAGCTACGTCGGGCGCACCTCGATCGAAACTTCGGTGCGCGTGCATTCGGAAAATCCGATCACCGGCCAGACCACGCACACCAACTCCGCCTACGTCGTGTACGTTGCATTGGGGGACGACGGCCGTCCAACCGCGGTGCCGGAACTCGACCTGGAGACCGACGAAGATCGCGAGCTGTTTGCTGCCGGGCGAGCGCGGCAGCAGCATCGAATCGCGCACGCGGTTTGACGAGTTCAGACGCTCACCTTCGTCGCCTGCCGCGACTCGCTGGTCAGATCGGTTAGCAAGCGCGTTCGCGGCAGCGCGCACGGGACGAGTGCTGGTTAGCGATACCATTCGGGACTTCACGGTGAAGGCAGACGGGTCGAGCTCCGCCTGCTCGATTCGGGCCTTGCCTCCTGGAAGGAAAGCGTGCCGCTGCGGGTTGAAGATCCCCTGAGCTCAACGCCTAGTCCTCCAAGCCGAGCATCGGCCAAAAGGCCGACCTCACTGCGAAACGAGACGCTTCGATTTTCTAAACGATTTCAGATTGTTACGCGATCGGCGCCGCACGCACGCGGCCGCTTATGGACGAAAACCGGGGCTGGCACCGGGAGTGGCTAAGGATTAGGTTCCCTGGGATTTCGTGGGCCCTCCCCCTGGCTCCGAAACTATTGACGTATTTCTGCGGGGGCGGGCGAGTCGAGTGACTCGTGGCGCCTCCTCGCGAGTGGACAAAAGAACATGCTCACCTGGGTAGCGAAGAAGCTTTTCGGCACGTCGAATGAACGCGCGGTCAAACGGTTGCAACCGTTGGTCGTCGAGATCGCCGGGCGCGAAGCGGCACTGAAGAAGCTGAGCGACGCCGAGCTCCAGGCCAAGACGGCCGAGTTCAAACAGAAGCTCGACTCTGGCGCGACGCTCGACGACATTTTGGTCGATGCGTTCGCGGTCTGCCGCGAGGCGAGCTCACGCGTGCTCAAGATGCGTCACTACGACGTGCAGATGCTGGGCGGCATGGTCCTGCATAAGGGCTCGATCGCGGAAATGCGGACTGGCGAAGGCAAGACGCTCGTCGCCACCTTGCCCGTCTACCTGAACGCGCTCGAAGGCAAGGGCGTCCATCTGATCACGGTCAATGACTACCTGGCCACACGCGACGCGGAGTGGATGGGTCGCCTGTACAAATGGATGGGCCTGAGCATCGGCACGATCGTCAATCAGCAAAACGACGAGGACAAGCGCCGAGCTTATCAATCCGACATTTGCTACGGCCAGAACAACGAGTTCGGCTTCGACTATCTGCGCGACAACATGAAATTCTCGGCGTTGGAATACATGCAGCGCCCGCTGAATTTTGCGATCGTCGACGAAGTCGACTCGATTCTGATCGACGAGGCGCGTACGCCCTTGATCATCAGCGGCGCGGCCGACGCGGCCAGCGAGAAGTACCGCACGCTGAACGAGATCGTCACCAAGCTGATCAAGGACGAGCACTACAACGTCGACGAGAAGGGTTTCAGTGCCGCGCTGACCGACGAAGGCGTGGAGACAGTGCAACGCCTAATCGGGATCGACAACTTGTACGATCCGGTCAACGTGCAAAGCCTGCACATCTTGAATCAGCTGCTGCGCGCGCACGCGCTGTACAAGCGCGACCAGCACTACATGGTTTCGCGCGACGACGGCAAGGTGCTGATCATCGACGAGTTCACGGGCCGCGTGCTCGCGGGTCGCCGCTGGAGCGACGGCCTGCATCAAGCGGTCGAGGCCAAAGAGAACGTGCGCATCCAAGAGGAAAGCCGCACGATGGCCACGATCACTTTCCAGAACTTGTTCCGTTTGTACAAGAAGCTGGCCGGCATGACTGGTACGGCGGAAACCGAGGCTCACGAGTTCTCGGAAACGTACAAGCTGATGGTGACGGCGATCCCCACCAACAAGCCGAACATCCGCCAGGACGATCACGACGTCGTGTACAAGACCGAGCGCGAGAAGTTCAACGCGCTGACGCGAGATATCCTCACGCACCACGAAGAGGGTCGACCGGTGTTGGTCGGCACGACCAGCGTCGAGAAGAGCGACGCCATCGCGCGCATCCTCAAGAAGAAGAAGATCCCGCACAACGTCCTGAACGCCAAGCACCACCAGAACGAAGCATCGATCGTCGCGCAGGCCGGCCAAAAGGGCGCGATCACCGTGTCCACCAACATGGCCGGTCGCGGTACGGACATCATGCTCGGCGGCAACGCTGAAATGATCGCGACCGCGCAATTCAGGGAAGCCGGCAAGACGCCCGAGAGTCACCCCGAAGAATACGCAACGCTGCTCGCCGAGGTGCAGGGCAAATGCAAGATCGAGCACGACGTCGTGACCGATCTCGGCGGTCTGTACATCATCGGCACCGAGCGCCACGAGTCGCGCCGCATCGACAACCAGCTGCGCGGCCGCGCGGGCCGTCAAGGCGATCCGGGCTACAGCAAGTTCTACCTTTCGCTCGAAGACGACCTGATGCGCATCTTCGCCGGCGACCGCGTGAAGAACTTGATGGATCGCATGGGCATGCCCGACGACGAACCGATCGAGCACCCACTCGTATCTCGCAGCATCGAGAACGCGCAGCGCAAGGTCGAAGAGCGCAACTTCGACATTCGCAAGAACTTGCTCGAGTACGACGATGTGATGAACGCGCAGCGCAAGACGGTCTACACGCTGCGCCAGCAGCTCTTGCTCGGCCGCTACGCCCCCGAGGAACACGACGAGAACGGTAAATCTACCGGAGAGATCCGGACCATCGCCGTAGACGAGAAGACCGCGGAGCGCTCACGCCCATTGGTCGCACAGCTGATCGGCATGTACTGCGATCCGCCGCTGCAACCGATCGGCGAAGACGGCAAGCAGCGCGCGCCCACGCCGGAGGAGCTGGAGAAAGCAGGACCGCTGGTGGAGCTGCGTTCGCTTCAGAGCGACGCCTATCACACCTGGGGTGTGAAGCTGGATTTGGAGACCCGCCGCGAGCGCACGCCAATCGGCGTCTATGGCGAGATCGTCGAACTCGTAATCCACGGCTTGTCCGAACAGCGCGAGCGCGTGTTGGACCTCCTGGATCGCGTCGTGGGCGCCATGGTCGAAGAGAACTGCCCGCCCAACAAGCAGGCCGAAGACTGGGACTGGAAGGGCATCCACCAAGGGTTCAAGGAGCACTTCCGGGTCGATCCGGACCAGAGCATCAACGAGATCGGCGACGCCGACTTTCTGGTGCGCGAGCTGTATCGCTTCGGCGAAGCAGCCTTCCTCGAGAAAGAACGGGAAATCGGGCCGGAGATGCTGCTACGAGCGTTCCGCCGCTTGTACGTGGAGAGTATCGACGAAGCTTGGGTCGAACACCTGTCCAACATGGAGCACTTGCGCGATGGCATCGGCCTGCGCGGCTACGGTCAGCGCGATCCCAAGAACGAATACAAGAAAGAGGGCTACAACCTGTTCTTGAACATGATGGCGAAGATCTCGAGCACCGTGCTCGTGCGCTTGTTCGAAGAACGCCCGCATCGTCAAGACGAGATCGCTGCCATCGAAGCCGAGGCCGAGGCTCGCTACCGCGCGGAATTGGAAGCCGCCGTCGCTCGTCATCCGGGTGAATCCGATCCGGCTCCCGAAGCCGCGCCGTTGCCAGTTCAAGCACGCCGTACCGCGCCCCCAGCCCCCAAGATCGGTCGCAATGACCTGTGCCCCTGTGGTTCTGGAAAGAAGTTCAAGAAGTGCCACGGCGCGATCCTGGAAGAGGAAGGCGCCGTAGACGACGACGAGACCGAGGACGCCCCGGCCAACGCGTGATCGAAGTCACGAACCTCACCAAAGATTACGGCACCGTCGTCGCGGTGCGAGAAATCTCGTTCTCGGTCGGGAAGGGCGAAATCGTCGGCTTTCTCGGCCCAAACGGCGCTGGCAAGAGCACCACATTGCGGGTCTTGGCCGGCTTCTTGGGCGCAACGAGTGGCCGTGTGCTGATCGCCGGGCACGACATTGCCGAGGCGCCGCTCGCGGCACGGCGCGCCCTCGGCTACATGCCGGAGAGCGCGCCCCTGTACCCCGAGCTGCGCGTCTCCGAATATCTGTTGTTTCGCGCGCGACTGAAGGAAGTGTCGCGCTCGAAACAGAAATCCGCAATCGGCGCCGCCATGGAGCGCGCTGGGGTGACGCACATGGCGGGCACGGTGATCGGACATCTGTCGAAGGGATACCGCCAACGTGTCGCCCTGGCCGATGCCCTGGTCAGCGATCCCCCGCTCCTGATTTTGGACGAGCCCACTGCAGGCCTCGATCCGAATCAGATCCGTGAGGTGCGGGCTCTGATCAAAGACTTGGGCGGCGAGCGCACGGTGCTGCTCTCGACGCACATCTTGTCCGAGGTGCAAGCCTCTTGCGAGCGCGCGATCGTGATCGACCGCGGGCGATTGGTCGCCGAAGGCAGCATCGACGAACTTCGCGCGCGCCAAAATTCCAGTGCCCTGAGTGTCCGTGTGCGCGACCCGAGGTCGGGCGCCGAGGCGGCGATCAGCCGCGTTTCTGGGCTGAGTTTGCGCTCGGTCAGCGCGGAGCCCGACGCCGTCGGTCGCCGAACTCTACAGCTCGCGTTGGCCGAAGGCTTGGATCCGGAGACGGCGATCGAAGCATTGGTCCGAGCACTGACCGAGGCGAGCATCGGTATCCACGCCTTGATCCCAGAGCAGGCCTCCCTGGAGCAGGTCTTCAGCGAACTCACCGCTCACGAAAAGTCGGCGGCCAATCCGACGGAGCCAGGGGGCGGCACGTGAACGGCTTCTTGGCGATCTATCGCCGCGAAGTGCTGAGCCTCTGGGTAAGTCCGCTCGCTTGGGTCTTGCTGACCGTCTTCTTGCTGCTGCAAGGAGCCATTTTCTATTCGATCATCACGCACTTTGCCAGCATGGCCGAGGTCTCGGTCGATACCGGACCCGTGCAGGCGTACTTTGGGCAAGAGTCGATCTTCTTGCTCATGACGCTGCTCTTGGTTTGCCCCGCGCTCAGCATGCGGGTGTTCGCCGAAGAACGACGCAGCGGCACGATCGAATCCCTGCTCACCGCACCTGTCACGGCGGCCAGCGTGGTGCTCGGCAAGTACGCCGCGCTGCTCACCACCTACGCGCTGATTTGGCTGCCAACCCTGCTGTACGTGGTGATTCTGCGCAAAACCGGAGTGGTCGATTGGGGCGTGGTGGGCTCGAGCTACCTTGGCCTGATGGGCATCGGGGCCGCCTATTTGAGCCTTGGTACGCTGATGAGCGCCATGACCAAGAGCCAATTGGTCGCGCTGCTTTTGACCATCTTTCTCGAGTTCGGCCTGTTCATCTTGGGTGTCGGGGAATACATTTTCGATCCGGGGCTGTTCCGAGACCTGTGCGCGCACGTCTCGATGATGGGCCAAATGGAGGATTTCTCGAAAGGAATCCTCGATTTACGTCGCATCGTGTTCGACGGCACGCTCACGGCGCTCGGTTTGTTCGTCACCACCCGCGTGGTCGACTCCTGGCGGTGGGGATGAACAAACCGAGCAAAAGCGGGGCTTCGGCAAGCACACGTGGCGGTGTATCGCGCTCGTTTCGCGCGTTCGCGGCGCTGAGCGTGCTGGGTGCAGCACTCTTGGCCGTCAATTCGAACGTGCTGGTCGCGCGTTGGTACAAGCGCTGGGATCTGACCGCGGAGCGGCTGTACACCCTGTCGCCAGCCACGCTGAAAACTCTGCACGCGCTGGACCAGCCGCTACAGGTGACCGTACTCTTGGGTCGCGCTGACCCGCTCAGCGTGAGCGTGCGCCAGATGCTGGTCCAATACCGGGCAGAGACTTCGAAGCTGACTTCGAGGTTCGTGGATCCCGATCAGAATCCTGCCGAATTTCAGGTACTTCAAAAGGATTTGGGGCTGCTCACCGGACGCGCGGAAGACGGCCGCCTGGTCACCGACGCGGCCTTGGTCATCACGCGCGGGGAGCGCCACTGGTTCATCACCACGGACGAACTCGTGCACTACGACGACCAGTCCGGCAAAGCACGGCCTCGATTGGAGCAGGCGCTCACCGAAGGCATCGTCAACGTGCTGGGCGAGACCAAAGCCAAGGCCTGCTTTGCCAGCGGGCACCGCGAACTGTCGATCGACGACGTCGGCCCTGAAGGGCTGGCAGAGGTGCGACATCGCCTCGAGAAGAGCAACTTCGACGTGGTGGCGGTGGATCTGGCGGCGCCCGCTGCCAAGCTCGCCGATTGCAGCGTGCTGGTGGTGGCAGGCCCAAGCGTCGCGGTCGACGACGCGGCTTCCGCGCGCATGGTGGATTTCATCAAAGGCGGAGGCAGCGCCTTCGTGCTGAGTGCTCCGCTGCTGGGCGAAGACAAGCGTGTGCAGCGGTCTGGGCTCGAGCCCATCGCCAAGCTGATCGGCGTCGAATTCGGGCAAGACTTCATCTTGGAGACCGACACCGCCCTGCGCCTGCCGCGCGGCGCGGGTGAGGTGTTCTTCGCTACTCCCCAAGCACACGAAGTCACACGCGGGCTCGAACGCGAAGGCGTGAAAATCGACTCGCGAGTGCTGGTCAGCGGCGCGCAGAGCCTGCGTATTTTGGCCAATTCTCCGGCCAAACCGCTGCTCACCTCGAGCGATCGCGCGCTCTCGGTGCGCGACTTGAGCGGCTTGCTCGACCCGAATCACAAACACGATCCGATCGAGCAGGCGACCCGCGCCGCCTTCACCCTGGCGGTTGCCGCAGAGCTGCCCAAACCCGCGGGCGGGGCGGCCAAGCACGGACCACGCGTGGTGATCGCGGGCGCCGCCAACCTACTCTGGGGACGGAACTACAACGACTCCTCATTGTACGGGGATCGACTGTTCTCGGAGAATGCGCTGAGCTGGCTCTCGTCCCGGCCAGCCCTGGTCAGTGTCCCGGAGAAAGCAGAGCACGACATCGGTCTGTCCCTGAGTGAGGGCACCTTGGGCGAGGTCCTCCGCTACGTATTGATCTACATGCCCGGCTGCTCGGCAGCGCTGGGTACGTTCGTACTAATGCGTCGACGCTCGTTCGAGAAAAAGTCGCGACAAGACGAGGCCGCGTGAAGCTCGCTTCGGGAACACTGCTGAGCGTCGGTATCGTCGTGCTGGCGTGCGCTTCGACCATCGCCGTGTTCGTCACACGAGAGGGCGCGAGCACGCAGGACGACCAAGGGCGCAAGCAAAACCTGCTCGCGAGCTTCCACAGCGAGGACATGATTCGCCTCGAGCTGAGCGCGAACGGACCTAAAATTGCCATCGAGCGCGACGGGACCGCTGCCGGCTCGGCTCATTTTCGGCTCGTCGAACCGGTCAAGGAGATTGCCGATCCAGCTACGGTCGACAAGTTCCTATCCACACTGGAAAGTGCCCGCGCGTTGCGACCGGTGGAGCAGGGGCCGGCTCCGAGCGCCTTGGGCTTGGCGAAGCCCGCGCTGCGCGCCTCCGTACGGACCAAGCAGCATTCGTACGAGATCGCGCTCGGCGGCAGCGCGCCCACGCCGGAAGGCTCTCGCTACGTACAGGTCAGCGTCGATCAGGAGCCAGCGAAGGTAGTGGTCATCGCCAAAGCGGTGGCGGAAGATTTGGCGGTCGAACTCGATGCCTTTCGGTTGCGCAGCTTGGTAGCTATCAACGAGTCGGAGGTGACGCGCATTGGCATCACAGGCCCGAAATGGAGCCTGGGCTTCCAGCGCAGCACGGGCACGAACTTCTTGATCGACGCTCCGAACCAGCCGAAAGTCTTGGCCAACCGCGAAGTGTTGAAGACGTTGTTCTTCGTGCTCGGTCGTCTGACCGCAAGTGTGTTCCTCTCGGATTCGGAGGCGGAGACAGCGCTCGGGACGACTCGGACTCACTTCGAGATCGCGCTCAAAGACGCCAAAAACAGCGTGCGCTTCGAGGTGGGAGGCAGCTGCCCGGGCGATCCTTCGCAGCTGGTCGTGATTCGGCGAGCTCCGGACATTCAACGCGCTTGCGCTCCGCGCGAGCTACAAGCCACGCTCGAGCTACAGCCGCAGGACTTCGTCGATCGGCGTGCGTTCTCTCTGCACTCGGACGAAGTCGAGGAGCTCGATATCTCGGGCGGCAAAAGCAAATTTGCGCTGCTGCGCAAGGGCAGCGGTTTCGTGTTGCACGCCGGCAGCGAGACTCAGGTCGAACTCGAGGCCGGCAATCAACGCATCAGCGAGCTACTCGAGGCGGAGGGCGAACGCGTCCCCTTCGCGATCGGCAAGTTGAACGAGTTCGGACTCGACCCAGCGCCGAGTACGGTTACCCTACGCTCTTCCGCTGCGCGAGATAGCGACGTCTCGACGCAAGTGGTGCGCGTCGGCAAGCGTGACGAAGCCGGCAACCTGTTCGTGTACCGCGAGCAAGATGCCGTCGTGCTGCGCATCCCGCGCGACCTTTCGCGTGGCTTCGCCGTCGATTCGACCCTGCTCTATGCCCGCAGGTTGACCGAGTTTGGGCTATCGAGCTTCATCTCGGCCGAGATCGAGCAAAAAGGAGCCAAGCAAGTGCTCCGACGCAAGAACGACGGGCTGCAGCTGGAGGAACCGAAGGGCTTCGACGCGGATGGAGTGCTGAGCTCGGACTTGATTCAAGCTTTGGGGGCGTTGACGGCGGAGCGCTTCGTCGCGGATCGGGACGATGGCTCGTTCGGCTTGCAACGCTCGGCGCTGCGAGTGCGCTTCGTTTTCAAGAACGGCGAAGGAGCGGAGGTGGAGCATCATCTTCGCTTCGGTGACGAGACTGCGCTGGGCGTGTTCGCGACACTGAAGGACGACGGACCCGTGTTCATCCTGGCGCGTTCGGTGCGAGACACCTGCCAGCTGTCGCTGATCAATCGCGCGGTCTTTCCAGCGAGCAGCGACGCACTCAAAGGCGTCGTTCTAGAGGCGCACGGTCGCACGCTGCAGTTAGTTCGTCAGGGGGAACGCTTCACGGTCGCGCAAGCGGGCAACTTTCCTCAAGATCGGGTCGCCCCGCTGCTGGAAGCGCTCAGCAACTTGCGCCCGGAGGCGGCGCTGCACAGCGGGCCCGCGCTCCCCAGCGAGGGTTTTTCTGCGCCGTCTTTGATCTTACGGCTGTCGCTGAGGCAAGGCCCAGTACAGACCGTCAGCTTCGGCGCGGGTGACTCGTGGCGCGGAACCAGCATCTTTTACGTTCGCGTGAGCGGTATCGACGCAACGTTCGTGATGGCGCAGAGCAAGGTGCGCGCGTTGAGCGACGCTTTGTAGCGCCTGCTCCGCTGCGACCGCTTTAGTTGACCAACTTCGACTTGGTCGCCGGCTGATTCCAGATCGCGTCCCAGTTGCGACGGTATTCGTCGGTCGCCACTTGGGCGGGGCCGGTGCGCTGCACCACGGCTGAGGGCGCGGGCTCTTGACGCTCGCTCACCTCTGGCTCTGGCTTGAAATGAGTCTCGACGTCGCACAGCGCTGGGAAGCTCGCTCGCGGCCGCAAAGTCACGACTTCACCAGTGATCGGCGCGCCCTCGCGCAGCGGGCGAACGGCACCGAGCTCCAAGCGGTCGCCACGTGCTCGCAAAATTTTGAAGCCTTCACCGTCCGGAGTCACGCCGTGAATGAGCGCCACATCGGGCGGGCCAGACGAAGCAGGCACCGCGACCGGAGGCTCTGCACTCTGATCTTCAGCCGGCTTCTTGGGCGTCACCCAGTCGATCTATCAAAGGAAGCGGGCGCTCGCCACCAACTACGGAAATTACCGCAGGATTTGCAGGCTTCTACATGCCGATCGCGGTGCGGTACACCCATCCGACGCTGCCTTTGACGTCGTACTTGATCCGGTACCAGTCGCCGCGACGGCCCGTGACCGAGACGCGCGTGCCTTGGAGCACCCGGGCCACCACCGCGCCATCACGACTCGCGGATGAGCGCACCAGCGCAACGTCCCAAGCGACGGTCGCATGACCCGAGGCTTCGGTGACGTCCGCAGGCGCAGGATCGCCGGCTGCTGGCGAAAGCTCACCCTTCTGCGTGTCCGCCTTCGGAAACTCGACCTTGTAGAAGATGGAATAAGCGTCGTGCTTGTGCGCGATGCCCACTAGCGACACGTTCGCGAACTCTTTCTTCTCGCACTCGATCAGGGCCTCGGTCTCGGACTCACTGAAGGTGGTGCTCTTGCCGCTCTTGATGTTCTTGACGGCCTGCGAGCCAAAATCCAAGTCGAATCCCAGAGACAGCACGCCCAGCAACTTGTCCGCACCCGGGCAGGCAGCCAGAGCTTGAATGTGGGGCCTGGCCAGCCGATCGAACTCGATCTGGTCGCACTCGTTTTGCTTTTTGCCGTTCCGCTTGCAGGTCAAAAACTGCGGCTCACTGATGCGAAGCCGATCGAGCGAGGGCACGGCGCTTGCTGTCGGCAATTCCGGCTCGGCGGCAGGGGGAGGGGCGGCCGGCGCGCCCTTGGCCTCGCCCGGAGCGCCCGTCAGATCCGCACTGCTGCTCTCGGCCGGCTGACTTGGGACGCTCGGGACCAGCTTGAAACCCGCCACGCGCGGCCAAATGATGCCGATCGCAAAGCCCGCGGTCACGATCAGACCGACCCGGCCAAAACGCAGGGCTTCCTGCTTTTGGTTGGGAACTTCGATCTTCAGGGGTTGTCGTCGCTCTGCTGGCAAGTGACCTCGCGCGCTCGCGCCTCGACGCGGGTTCTACCACATGGGCTCGGTTGCGACCGTCTGTAATCGAAGAAACCCAGCCGTTTTGGCATGATTCCGGACGATGCGCCGGAATGGCTTTCATCCGGCAAACGATCCAGAGAGGATGACGAGGGCGTTTCCATGAAGTCGTGTCCGCAATGCAAGCTGAAGTACCCTGACGATGCGGCCGGGTGCTTCTTGTGTGGCGGGGCGCTGCTGGCGATCCAAGACCCGCTGATCGGCGTCACCATCGCTGGCCGCTACCAGATCGAGGAGGTCCTGGGCCAAGGCGGCATGGCCACCGTCTATGCGGCTCGCCATCGCCTCGTCGATCGCCCCTGCGCGGTCAAGGTGATGAGTCCGCAGTACACGCGCAACGAGGTGATCCGCGAGCGTTTTCGCCGAGAGGCGAAGGCCGCTCAGAAGCTCGCTCATCCCAATATCATCGAGATCTTCGACCAAGGGGAAACCCCCGACGGGCTGGTTTTCCTGGTGATGGAGCTGCTACGCGGCGAGACCTTGGCTGACGTGCTCGAGCACGGCAAGGTGCCGCTCGATCGCGGGTTGCCGATCATGATTCAGATCGCGCGCGCCTTGGCTCGCGCCCACGACCTGGAGGTCATTCATCGCGACCTCAAGCCGGAAAACATTTTCTTGGCGCGCTTACCGAACGGTACGGACCAAGTGAAATTGCTCGACTTCGGCATAGCCCGCTCGATGCAAGACTCGCGGCTGACCGGTGCCGGCGAGGTATTCGGCACGCCCCAATACATGGCGCCAGAGCGCATCACCTCGATCGAAGCCGGGCCGGCGGCGGATCTCTATTCACTGGGCGTCATCATCTACGAGATGGTGACAGGCACGTTCCCCTTCGACGCCGCCGACATCACCAGCTACTTCATCAAGCACCTGAAGGAAGCGCCTGTTTCCCCTAAAAAGCACGACCCTTCCATTCCGTCGGATTTGGAACGCTTGCTGATGGAGTGTTTGGCCAAGGACGCCAAGGACCGCCCGGTCGACGCCCACCGCGTGAACACCGATTTGATGAACATTGCTGGCACGATCGGGCTTCGGATCCCGTCCGATGCTTTCGGCGACGAAGCCGAGTCGCGGGGTCCAGCCAAGACGCTGCCGCCAGTGGCCATTGACCGTTGGGTAAAGCGAACTGCGCTGTTCGAGCAAATGCTGACCATCGCCTTCGCTTTCGAGCGCCCGGCCCAGCTGAGCCAATTGCTCGGCGAGGTCAAGGAGTTGGTGCGCGAGATAAGCGAGTTGCGAGCCAAGGCCATCGCCGAACAGCGCGAACTCGAGACCATCGAGGCGCGCGGACGGGAGATCAGGCAGCGCCTCGGCCACGCCGTGGATGCGCTGGGCGTCGATGCCAGCAAGGCGCGCGACGAGTCGAAGGCCGCGCTGGCGAGCGCCGCCGCGCTAACGCTCGACATGGAACGCCCCGCGCAGGAGCTGAAGCGCAAGGTCAGTGATGTTCTGCGCTGGGAGGGCCGCTCCGCGTTCGTCGAGCCGTATCCGGAATTGGCCGCCGCCTATCGCGAATGCGCAGAGGTGGTGGACAGCTGGCTCTCCGCCAAGCAGCGACTCAGCGTCGCCGAGGCGCGCGTTGCTGCGCGACGCGGCGAGGTGGAAGATCTCGAGTTCCAGATCCGAGAACTGCGCTCGGTGCTGGCCAAGAACGAAGAAGCGCTGGAGCGCGAGGAGGGCGACCGCCGCAGGATAGTCGGCGAGCTCGGACCGCGCGCCGATGACCTCGAGGCGCTTCTGCTCGAGCGCGCCACGCGATTTTGTACGCCGCTCCGCGGTCGTCGCGAACTTTCGTCGATCTTTCAGGAATTGGAATCCGACGCCCACGCCTGAATGATCGCCGCCTCGCTGTCACGCTTCGCCGCGGCGGGAGCAGACAGCGGGCGCTGATCCTAACGGCTGCGCGCGTTCGGCTTTTTGCGCGGTTCGCTGTGCACGAGCAGCTCGGGCACACTTCCGCGGCGACTCGCATTGGAGTTGATGGCCCGGGTGGCCTGAACCGTGTGCGTGTCGAATTGCCGATAGAGTGCTCGGGTTTCTGGGGTGTCGGAGTTCGAGAGCAAGGTCTTCACGCCGGCCTTGGTCAAACGAGCAAAGGTCTCCGCCAGCCGCGCGTGTTCGGCAGAAGTGAAAGCCACGGAATGGTAAGCCGCGAAGCTCGCCGTCTTCGACACCGGTACGTAGGGCGGATCGAAGTACACGAAATCCCCGCGCTTCGCTTTCTTGCACGACGACTCGAAGTCCTCGACCGCAAGCTCGACTCCCTGCAGCGCCTGCGCCGCCGAAAGCAGGCGCGGCCGATCGAGGATGCGGGGGTTCTTGTAGCTGCCGTACGGCACGTTGAATTCTCCGCTGCTATTCACGCGGTAGAGTCCATTGTATCCGGTGCGGTTCAAATAGATCAGTCGCGCCGCGCGCGCTGCGTCCTTGCCGGGACGCTTGGCGCGCACCTTCTCGCGCACCAGGTAGTAATTCTCCTTGCTGAGCTCGAGCGCCGCCAGCTTCTCGAGTTCCGTGATCACCGCGTCTGCGTTGTCGCGAAGCTCGACATAGACGCGAATCAGGTCTGCGTTCATATCGCTGAGTCGGGCGCGCTCGAACTTGTTTCGCGCGACCAAGGCAAAGAACACTGCCGCCCCGCCGGCAAACGGCTCGTAATACTTCTCGATGCGGCCCGAGAACGAGCGCTCGACGAAGGCAAGAATCGGTTCGAGAAGCTGGCGTTTGCCACCGGCCCATTTCAGGACCGGCTTCACCACGACTGGGGTCACCACGACCTGTCCGGGTACCATTACTCGGGGTTGCATACGCGCCAGAGCGTCTACCATGGGCGGAACGCGCAGTACCAGCGGACTCGACTGCCGGGCCGAAACCGAAACGGAATCGACCTGCAACGCCAGGAACACACGTCGCGGCCGCCAATAGCGGGAATGACCTCACGTGGCGACTTCGAACGTCTGCCGTTGATCGACGTCTCGGGCTTGGACAGCGCGGACCTTGCGACCCGACGCGCGACGGCCGTCGAGCTCGACCGCGCAGCTCGGAACTCAGGCTTCTTCTATGCAGCCAGACACGGGCTGGCGCCAGCGCTGATCGAAGGCCTGGAAGCCGCCGCCTCGGACTTCTTCGCGTTGCCGATGGCCGCCAAGCAGCGCTACTACATCGGCACCTCGACGAACCATCGCGGCTATGTGCCGCCCGGCGAAGAGGTCTTCTACGCGGGGTCGAAGGACAGCAAAGAGGCTTTCGACCTCTCGCTCGATCTGCCCGATTCCGATCCGGATTACAGAGCCGGCAATCGGCTATTGGGCCCCAATCGTTGGCCCGCCGAGGTCGAGAACTTTCGGGAGCGAGTCTCGGCTTACTACTTTGCCGTGACTGCGCTCGGGCGTCGCCTGCTGCGCGGCTTTTTGCTCGGACTCGACCTGCCGGAAGATCACTTCGATCACGTGCTGCAGAAGCCGCCTTCACAACTGCGTTTGATCCGTTACCCGGTTTGCCCAAGCGCGCTGGATGCGCCGGGGATCGGCGCGCACACCGACTATGAATGTTTCACCATCTTGCACGCGACCTCGCCTGGTCTCGAGGTATTGAATGCCAGAAATCATTGGGTGGATGCCGCCCCCGTGCGAGGGGCATTGATCATCAATATCGGTGACTTGCTCGAAGTACTGAGCAATGGTCGCTGGCTGTCCACCACCCACCGCGTGCGCAAAGTGAAGGAGGAACGCTACTCGGCCCCGTTGTTCTTCAACCTGGACTACGACGCGGAAATCGCGCCCGCTCCCCACTTGGTGCTGAGCGATGGTCGAGCGCGTTACCCCAGCGTACGCGCCGGCGAGCACCTACTCGCGCAAACCGCGCAGAGCTTCGGCTACATGAAGCAGCAGGTCGCCCGCGGCGAGCTGCTATTGCCGACCGGTGCGCTCGGCCTCGCCTCGTTTTCCCGGGAACGCGCCGAGCGCACCGAGCCGTGTATCTCGAGAGCCGCGACCGTCGAGAATGCGGGGCTTGGATGAAGATTTCACTGTTCGCGAGCGCCTGGGCATTCGGCGGATTGTCGCGTTGCCTGCCCGAGGTGGAAAGTGGGCTGTTCGACGGGATCGAAGGACCGCCACCCGAGTCTGCAGCCCAGGCACGCGAGCTATCCCGCGCCGGGTTGCCGTACATCGCCGAGATCTGCACGGGGGGCTCGTACTCGCCGCCCTCCTCGCGCAGCATCGACAGCCATTTCCAAGACTTTCGTCGCCAGGTGACGCTGGCGCTGGAAGCCAACGCGATCTTTTGCAGCTGCCTGGTCGGTTCCGATAGCTGGCCGCTGCCCGTCGCCGTCGATTTTTTCGGTCGCGCCCTGGCGTTCGGCAAAGATCTTGGCACGGAGCTCAGCTTCGAGACTCACCGTAGCCGACCCACGTTTCATCCTTGGGCGACCGCGGAGCTATTGCGCGCGTTGCCCGAGCTGCGATTGACCTGTGATTTCAGCCATTGGTGCGTGGTGTGCGAGCGTCTGCCTGACGACGAACCCGTGCTGGAGCTGGCCATTCGCCGAACGCGTCACGTTCACGCGCGCGTCGGCTACGCGCAAGGCCCACAAGTTCCGGATCCGCGCGCGCCCGAATACGAGCCTGAGCTGCTCGCGCACGAAGCCTGGTGGCGACGCATCGCGCTAGCAGCCGCGGAGCGCGGCCAAAAATTGCTGACCGTCACACCGGAGTTCGGTCCGGACGGGTATCTGCAGCAAGCCCCGTTCAGCCAGCAACCGGTCGCGGATCTCAATGAACTCAATCGCTGGATGGCCAGCAGGC
>DATEPG010000120.1:0-33333 GCA_035273265.1 Polyangiaceae bacterium | reverse complement strand
ATTCTTCCACCCTCATTTGGGTCAGGGCGCATTGACATTCGAGCAATGGAGGCGATCGCAGCACGCCTACACCCCGAAGTACTACAACGACCCGAAGCGAGTGGATGCCCTCGCCGCGATCAATCGACACGCGCGGCTTGACCAGCCTGTGGACGTTCCCGTGTGCGTCCTGCAGGGGCCACTCGGCTCAGGGAAGACTCGATTCGTTCATGAAGCTCTGGTCGCTGAGGATGCCTTAGTTCTCTACGTTCCGGACCGCGGCCTCGTCTTCGCGCTGGTCAGTTCACTCCTCAACAGCGGCAGAGGAAGCACGATCCTCGTTGTGGACCGCTGCACGAGTAAGGACGCTCTGAACCTGACGCAAGTACTCGCGGGTGCAGCTGGACGCATCAGATGCATCGCGATTCTCGAGTCCGGCGAGTCATGGCCCGGACCGTCCGTGAAGCTTCCGTCGATGGACGCGGCTGCGATCGAGGCGATTATCGAGGCGAACTTCCAGCGGACTTCGTGGCAGCATCGTAGCACCATCTCCCGGCTGGTAGGCGGACTCCCAGGACTCGCCGTCAAGCTCGCGAAGCTCGGCGGTCTTAATGCTGTAGCGACCGCAGCATGGGAAGTGGCCGGACTGCTCGACATGCTAGTCGAAGATGACGGCGACCGAGCAGCTCTGGAATGCCTCAGCTTGCTCGGACGGGTGGGCTACGCCGGCACCCCGGGTCATGAACTTCTGTCGCTAGCAGAAACCCTTGGTCTCAGTGCTCCGGACCTGCTGGCACGAGTTCGACGGTTAGCGCGAACGACAGATCTTGTTGTCGTCGGACACCGCTATGTGTGCGTTCGGCCCCCTATGTTTTGCCGAGCTCTCCTTGAGCGCGCGTGGCGCCGGTGGGACCGCCTAGAGCCTAAGATGTTCCCAGAGAGCCTATTGTGCAGAGTCTTGGAACAGGTTGCAGAGCACGGATCCGACGAGATCCGCGAGAAGGTGTCGAACTGGGGCGCTCGTTGGCTAGGAACGTCGCCCGTCGCTGTCAGCGATAAGGCCCAGATGTGCCGAGTGATCCCATTGCTCGAGATCGATCCGCCTCGGTTCTTGCCGCTCTTGAAGGACGCAGTCGACAGACTCGACGCAGTTGCAGTCCAACAGATGTATCGGGGTGACTGTGAAACTCCGCGTTCCGACTTGATCCACGTTCTCGAGGCCCTCGGGTCGCACGCCAGCAACTATCCATTTGTCGAGCCCATCCTCTTCAGCATCGCGCTTGGCGAGTCGGATGGTTCCGCTCGTCCCCGCGGACGCGTCGCCGAAATCTGGGCCGAGTCTTTCCGTGTATGGCTCAGCGGTACGGCAACGTCGTTCGGCGAGCGATTCGCCACACTAAGTCGAAGACTCGATGAGGTTGTTCCAATGAGTCTGCCGCTGCTTGCGTTCGCCATCAGGCGTGGACTCGATTGGTCGCCGTCTAAGAGTGTCGTGCCAATGGGGACGGTTGCGGGAGGCTTGCGGCCGCCTGATTGGCAACCCGCTGACAACGTCGAGCTGCGAAGCTGTACGGCGTCTTTCGTGGCTGCCCTTGGACGGCTGATCTTGCGACCAGACGCGAATGAACTCGTCCTGGAGATACTTTCTTCCAGAACGCGCGCACTGCTTGCTCGCGGCTTTCTACCGGAGTTGCAGGCCATTCTCGCCCCCGCGATCGCCAACGACGATGTCCGGGTGACGGTCCTCAGCGCCATCAATGACTTCCTGCACTACGACTGCAATGCGGATAGCGAAGCAGTGCGAATCAACGCCGAGTTTGTCCGCGAATGGAAGACTAGGTTCGAGTTTGGCGACTTTCGGAGTCGACTCCTGGCCCATGTCGGCGCGCATCCGTATTCCCAGCGATTGAACGCCCCTGAAATGTGGCTTGAGACACTTCGCGGCTTCGTTGGTGAGCTGTTCGAGTTGCCCGCGATGGTCCAACGCAGCCACGTTTCTTGGCTGCTATCTTTGCGGCGTCCTTTCTCGGGTCAGTTCGACCTCGGCGCATCCCTGGGTGCGCATGACGCCGAGGGGAAGCTTGCAGAGCACGTTTTCGCCCGAGCGACGAGTGCTACCAACGTCCTTGTTCTGCGCGGCTATGTGGTCGGCCTGGGCTGTTCAAGCACCGAGAATATGGCACTGGTGCGCGGTCTTCTCGAGGGACTCGAGTCAGCGGCTCCGCTCGTCTCGTTCGACCTTAGCGTTCATGTCCTACCAGCTATCGAGGTGGTCGAACGAGCTGAGCGCCTCGTGAACAGCGGGCGCCTAGCCATTGGGAACTTGAAGGGGATCGGCTCGAGCAAGCAGCCGGAGGCCTTGGTTCGATTGGTGCACCTCGCGCTTAGCGCTCCCGGCACGTCCCACCAGGATAGAGTCGATGTGGCCTTAGATCTGCTGGGCCACTTGAGCGTGCCAAGCCTTCGAAACGAAGCCTTTGAGAAGCCTGAGGTTGTCGGCGCGCTGTGGAGGACATTGGAGGCTGGCCTCGAGGGTGTGGGGGCAGAAGCGTACTACTGGGGGAAGCTGCTCGAGCAGCTGATGGACGAAGACTTGGAACGAGCGGCGTCCATCGCAAGCAATGGGCTCTTCAGCGAAGACTATTCCGTTCGCGATGAATCAACAAAGTCGCTCATGTGCGCTATTGGCAAGGACCCTAAGTCGGTACTCGCCCTGGTCGGGCCCGTGCTTCTCAGCGACCGTGCGGAATCGCTCTACTGGGATCGAAAAGGCGGGTTGATCGCCGCCTTCCCAGAGGACGTGATCAAAGATTGGCTTGAGAATGCCGGCCTGCCAGCGGCTCGCGCAATTGCCCCGCACCTAGCGCCGCCGTTCGTGGACACTAAGGGCGAGCGCGTCGTTCCTACTTTGACCGCCTTCGTGCTTGAACGGTTCGAGACAGACGACATTGTCTACGAACGGTTCGCGGAGGTCGCAAGCAGTAGAAAGATTTATGTCGGCGACATCGCTCGCCAGCACGATGATGAAGCGGCGGTTGCCAAGGCATTCGCGAACTACCCACTGAGGCGCATCAGGCAGTGGGCAGAGAGCGAACGCACGTGGAAGGCGGCTGGAGCACAATCTTGGCGGGAGATCGATGAAGAGCGGGGATGGGGATAAACCCACTCTCCGGCGCACGTGACGATGCATAGACTCGACCCCGGATGCAGTCTGGCGAACAAGCTGCCGTGAATGCCAGCGATCGAGACATGAGTTCAGCGTGCCCGTTTGTACGGCGCGGTCCCGGAGATGAGTGATGAGCGATTCCAAGCCAAGTGGCTCTCAAAAATGGAGCGAAGTCTCCCTTTTCTATATCTTGGTACCGCGTCGCACCGACGACCCGAGCAATGTCACGGCCCGTGCAGAGCTTCTTTTTGGGGAGGGGAACGTAACAGCCGGAGCAGGCAAGCCTTTATTCCGGGCCGAGAACCTAGGTGCCGGCCTTCGACTGCTACGAGTCTCCAACTCTTTGGACGTCGTCATCGACACGCTCACCCGAGCGGACTACGCACGCAGGCTTGGCGCATCACAAACCGAACTGTTCACATTTGGTTTGACGCAGCGTCCCATGGTTGTCGGTTTTCCACGAACTTCGGGCGTTGTTTCGTCACCGGTTGGGCACGCCTATCGTTTGACGCAACTCGTACGAGTCGACAAGGCCGGACTTTTGCGTCGAATGTCCGATGCGCGCGGCAACAATCAATCTCCACGCGACTTTGTCAGCTCGATTCTCGACGCGCTCGCGAGCGTCACTTCGATCGACTTTCGTGGCGATGAGTCGCACTGGTTAGGCGACGTGGTTATAGCTGAGCGACCCCAAGGAGCGGCTTGGTGGGAGAGGGTCAACACAGACGGCGGCAAGTCGTGCAAGTCATTGAATGTGATGATTTCAACCGAATTCTCCGAGAGCGTCCACGTTCAAGTACGCGTGACCGGTCTTGACGGGATGTGTATCTGCGATCGGCTACTCGAGTGGCGACGGGGCGACTCCCCGAACAAGCGTATCGACTTGCAGGAACAGATCTCCACGGTCTTTCTGCGTGCCTGGCGAGATTCGGAGCTTACTCTCGAGGAGACGTCAGTCGTTCCGCGCTCGTTTAACACGCGAGTGGACCTAGTCGCAGCAACTTTTAGCCTCAACGACAAGCTCACGGAGAAGCTCGAGAAATCTAACGTCCGACCTTCAGAGACACTCGCGCGGGCACGCCGAGGACAAAGCTCCGGCATGACTGTGCGGGTCTCCAGTCAGATGGTCGACGAACCGTGGTCCGCCGCAGCACACCCCGAGAGGGCAGGCGAGTTGCTCCTCCCTCGAGAACCCGCATACAGCTACTTCCCCCGAAACCCTCAAGGTCGCGCCGAGGCGATCTTGCACTTCGCGTCGTTGCTGTCGCAAGCAGCTAGCGCTTACCTGGTGGATCCCTGGTTCGACTCGATCGGGGCGCAGGCATTGTTGGCGAGACTGCGCGGTGATGTCTCTCTTACAATCATCACCAACCTGCCCGCTCGGGATGACATCGAAGTCGGTCGCCTACGTCGAACGTTGGCAGACCTGTCCGTGCTCGGAGTGCCGCAGAATCTCAAACTCGTCCGACTGCATACGTATCGACAGGACAGTCAACTATTCCACGATCGATTCCTGCTGCTCCAGCGTGAGGGACGCTGGGACGGCTTCGTACTAACAAACTCGTTTTCCGGTCTCGCCACGCAATATCCCCTCTTCGTCGTAAAAACTTCCCCCGGTTTGACAGCGCGCCTCCTGGATGAGGCCACTCAACTCCTCGATTCCGAAGCCGAAGTCGAACAGCTCTGGCCGCCAGAACGGAGGCCTGACAGCGCGGCGAAATCGACGGAGCGCGGTCTGTTCCCGCTATGGAAGAAGGTCATACTGAGCGCTAGCGGAAGACAACCCCGACTCGGCGTGAGCGATCGCCAGCTTCTGCTGTTGGGCAACGCTCAAAATTTGCTGCTTTTCTCCGGCGAGCGAGTCAGCTGGCGAGTAGATGCGGCGGCGTGCAACAAGATCGTAACTGCAATGGTCGGCCGAGCCTCCGGAGGAACGGATAGGTCCACTCGACGTCCGCGTCGCTCTGCTTTTGCTGGACTCGACGTTGGAAAGGCGACCCTCGTTCTCGGTGACCTGATCGCTCGGGGACTGCCAGTCGATGCGCACGCAGTTGCACTCAGACTGGAGCCGACGAGTGCACATCGCATCGTGCGAACTCTAAGAGCTACCTTCCGCGAAAGTTCCGATTTGACTCGAGTCGCATCCGGAATGTCGCTCGAGGTTCAGCAACTCCGCCAAACCATAGCGTCCGAGGAGCAGCCGTGGCACGCGCTGAGGGCTGGGATGGAGCTCTGGGGGTCGCATCTGAGAGACAGGCGTCCAGATGGGCCCTCCTGGGGCCGCTCGTTCGCGTATGCGGTGCTCCTCTACGCAGACCCAGTGCGAGCCGTCCGATTGTGCGAAGAGCTGGTCGATCCGGACCTTGTGATGACGTTGGTAAGTCTCTTGAATCGACGGGTCGACGTCCCAACCGAGGAGATGGGCATCGCTCTCGCCAGTTCAAGGTACCCAACGTTGCGGGGCCTTGGTGTTCAAATCCTTGTGGCTGACGCGGCAGGACAAGCTGGGTCGATTCAGATTTCACGTCCCAGCAACGCGGTTGCGGCCGTCAAGAAGCTGGACGAAATCGCCTTCCCGAGAGCTGAAACGGCCTATTGCCTCGCAAGTTGGGGACTCGACCACCCGTCATCGAGCGCTGACCTGGCCAACGCGCTTGTAGAGACGGTCAGCGCACTTCCGCCCGAAGTGGCAAACAACGTCGCCGAGTTCCTTTTCAGGCACGAGCCGCGCAGCAATGAATTCCTCCAAAGCCTAGTCGGAGCGCTTCATGGAAGCCCCCGCGCGACGCCCATGCTCCAGGCGTTGGTCGATCGATTCGGGATGCGGTTCAGGCCGCCCAGAGAGGATCCCCTCTACTTCTCAGCGCCGATCAGTTCAGACACGACCAAGAGCATTGCCGATGCAGCGCGCGCGCTGGCGAAGATTCTCGCGGTGTCCGCCAGCGAAGTGGTTCAACGCGCAGCTCAACGAGAAAAAGTAGAGGCGGAGCTGGTTCCGCTCAGTCCGTTTCGTCGCCTCCCAGCGGCTGACTCGGCGGATGTGGCTCTCGGTTGGATTCTGCTCTGGGACCTTCTTGCTTCAGTGGGACCGACGAAGAGCGATGGAACCGCCGAGCTGCCCGACGAGGTGTTCGGGCGAGTGAAGGCCTATCTCGCGACCAAGCGGGTTGGCGTGTCGACAAACGTTCGTGAATTGCTTACTAGGATCGTCGGCTTCTAGGTCAATCCGGGAACCATCGGCTTGCAGAGCGTTCATCCGTCAGGCGACCCGCACCTCGATCGGCACCGCGAACCCAGTCGTCCACGTGTGGTTGCTCCCCCGGGGGTCGGAACCTCCAAACTGCCCTGCGAACTTTCGCTTCCTCCGCATGGTCGGCGCGCTGCGCACGCGCCAGAACCATTTCCACGCTATTGCCACGCTCCGCGTCTCTGGCCGTCCTACTGCGTCGCAGTCCGTCCCGAACCGGTGGCCACCAACCGCTGTGCCGCACCAAGCGAAGCGACGGAAACGGCCGGTGTTTTCGTTGTTCTTCGCGGTCTTGGCGGTGGCGCCCCCAGCAAGGATCGAACTTGCGACCTTGGCTTTAGGAAGGCCAAGCTCCCCCTCGAGCCGCCACAGCCAGCACTTTCCCCGCCTTTTCCCGCGCCCTGGCCGCTCCCCGCCATCCCCACTAAGCTCCCCTCCCCGCGCCATGCACCCCTCCCGCCTCGCCCTAGCCGCCCTCACCGCCGTCGCGCTCGGCATGGTCCCCCACACCGCCAGCGCGTTCACGCACATCGTCGTGCAGGGTGACACGTTGGCTTCGATCGCCGAGAAGTACTACGGCAAGATCCAGTACGAGAAGTTCCTGGTCGATGCGAATCTGCTCGCGGTCGAGGGTGGCTCGGCAATCGTCAAGGGCATGCGGCTCGAGGTGCCTGCGGTTGGGCATCGCGTGGTGAAGAAGGGCGATACCTGGGAGGTGCTCGCGACTCAGCTCCTGGGTGCGCCTTATCGGTCGGATGTGCTGTCGATGGCCAATGGCTCCAATCCGTGGCTCACGCCGGTGGAGGGGGCGGAGCTGATCGTGCCTTATAATTTGCGCGTGCTCGTTCAGGGGGCCAACGAGACCGTGGTCACGATCGCGTTCAAGTATTACGGCGATATGAATAAGGCTTGGGTGCTGGACCGTTACAACGGTTTCAATGGGCACAAGATCCAGCCGCATGATGTGGTGCTCGTGCCGCTCACGGATTTGCCGCTCAGCGATTTGGGCAAGAAGGCCGCGCAGGAGTCGGCAGGCAGTACGTGTTCGGAGGCCATGGGTAGCGTGCGGGACGCGCAACGCAAGATTTCGCAGGAGATCCCGGCCTTGATCGCGGACGTGAAGGGTGGGCGGTATGTGGACGCTGCCGCGCGCGGCAGCCGCTTTTTGGCGTCTGCTGCGCTCACTGAGCCCGAGCAGGCGACGGTGAATCGGCAGTTGCTGGAGGCCTACGTGGCGCTCGACGCAACCGGGCTCGCGACGCAGGCCTGCACTGAATGGCGCAAGCGCGATAAGACCGCCGCGCTCGATCCGGTCGAACTCAGCCCGAAGATCATCGCGGCTTGCGCGCGCGGTGGCAATTGACCGCGCCCGCGACGCCACTGCGTCAGGCGCTGGATTGGGGCAAGCTCGCGCCGCTGCGATTGCGCGCGAAGACCGTGGCCGACGGGGTCTACGCCGGGGGTCACCGCAGCCGCCGTCGCGGAGCGGGCATCGAGTTTGGCGGCCAGCGCAGCTACGTTCCCGGCGACGATCTCAGGTTCATCGACCGCCATGCGCTGCTGCGGCATGGCACGCTGCTCGTGCGTCAGTTCGAGACAGAGACCGATCGCACGTTGTGCCTGCTCGTCGATGCCAGTTTGTCGATGAGCTATCGCGGTGAGCAAGCGCCCGGTGCCAAATATGCCTATGCCGCGCTGATTGCCGCCGCCCTCTGTAAGATAGCGGTGGGCGCGGGCGATCGCGTGTCGCTCGATTGGTTTGGCGGGGAGCGGACGGTCGAGCTCGCCACTGCGGGTGGCCGCGAGGCCTTCGAGCGGGTCGTTGGCGCGCTCGAAACGGCTCAACCGAGCGCAGATCTCAAATCGGATTTGCCCGCGTTGGAACGCGCCGTCGCTCGCGTCGAGCGCCGCGCGGGACGCGGCTCGACCGTGGTCGTGTTGAGTGATCTGCTCGATCTGCCGGAGGGTGCGGAGAGCGCCATCGGCACGCTTGGCGCACGCGGCAAGACGCTCACCGTCGCGCGGGTGCTCGATCCGAGCGAGGTTAGTTTTCCTTTCACCGGCCCCCTGCATCTGCGTGCTCTGGAAGGCGAGGCGCGCGTCGAGACCGACGCCGCAGCCGCGCGACCGCAATACCTGGCCGCGCTCGAGGCTCAAGCCAGCCGCTGGTCGGAGCGTTTGCTGAGCCGCGGCGGCTCCTTGGTACTGCTGAACAGCGCTGATGATCCAGTGAAGGCCGTGCGCCAAGTGCTCGATTCGGTAGGAGGTTTCGCGTGAGCTTTCTGGTCGCGGCGGCGCTCGGTGTCGGCCTTTTCGTGGCCATTCCGTTCGCCGCCCACTTGCTCCGTCGGGGGCGCGCGCGCGAGCGGGATTTTCCGCCGACTGCGTTGGTGCCGGCGGCGCGCTCCGTGGCGCGCGAACGGGCTACGCTCGAAGACCGCTTGCTGCTGGCGATTCGCGCGCTGCTGATCGCTTGTCTGGCCGTGATCGGCGCGACGCCGTTCGTGCAATGTTCACGGCTTTCGCTGAATCGCAGCGCCGGCGCTTCGGTCGCGTTCGCGTTGGTGGTGGATGATTCGCACAGCATGCGCGCGCTGGGCAGTGATGGCGTGCGCTTCGAGCGCGCGCTGCGCGCAGCTCGCGAGCTGCTCGGTTCGGCGCGTGAGGGCGATGCGATTGCGATCGTGCTGGCGGGGAAGCCGGCGCGCTTGGCGCTCGCCGCGACGACCGATCTCGATGCGGCTCGGCGTGCGCTGAGCGATCTCGGCGAGAGCGATCGCAGTACCGATCTCGAAGGCGCGGTCAGCCTGGCGCGCACCAGCATCGCCAGTGTGCCGCATCGCGATAAGCGGGTGGTGTTGCTCAGTGATTTGGCGGGCGGAGCGCTGTCGGACGGCTCGTCAGGCCAGCCGGGGCTTTGGGCGCCGGTGCCAGAGTTGGCCACGCCGCTGGAGAATTGCGCGATTTTTGGGGCCGAGCGGCGCGGACGGCGGATCGCGGCGCATGTGGCGTGTACTTCGCCGGCGGCGGCGGCAGGCCGGGCGGTTTCGCTGCTGGGGGACAAGAGCGGCAAGCCGGTACCGTTGATGGCGCGTGGGGGAATTCAGGAGTTGGGGCTCGATTTCGATCCCAAGCTCGGGCGCCCGGAGTTGGAGCTGAGTGGCGGCGACGCGCTGAAGGGCGACGATCGTTGCCCGTTGGCGGCGGAGTCAGCGGCGCTGGGAGTGATGGTGGCGGCGGACGTGAGCAACGCCTCGGCCAAGACGGGCGGGCCACCGGTGCTGGAGCAAGCCGTGGCTGCGCTCGAGAGCAGCGCGGCCTTGCACCCGATCGCGATCTTGCCGGACGATGCCAATGAGTATCAGAGCAATGCCTTGCTGCTGCTGGACGATCCGGGTGGCATCACACCGGAGGCGCGCACCGCACTGACGAGTTTCGTGGAGCGTGGTGGAGTCGCGGTGGCTTTTCTCGGGCCGCGGGTGGAGCAGACGCCACTCGGGGCCACGCTCGAGCCGTTCGTGCAGGGCGCGGTGCATTGGGAGGCGAAGGCCGTCGGCGATCTGAATACGGCTTCACTCGCTTGGCTCGGGCCAGAGGCCAGCAGTGTGCGTGATTTGAAGCTCGCAGGGCGCGCGGGCCTGAGCACGACCGACCTGCTGGGCGCGCGCGTTTTGGCCACTTTTGCCGATGGACAGCCGTTTTTGACCGAGCGTGATTTGGGCCGCGGCGCGCTGTTCACGGTCGCTCTACCGACCTCGGTCGAGCACGGCAATTTCCCGCTCCGGCCCGCGTTCTTGGCCCTGCTGGATCACTTTTTGGACGAAGCGCGCATTCACCGCGGCGCGACGCAGAGTGTCGCGGGCAGCGAATGGACATTTCCGCTCGGCGCGAGTGTCGCCATCGAGGGCCCGCGCGGCGCGCTCGCGCTGCACGAACGCCCGCGCGCCGCCGGCAACGCGCAGAAGGTCGCGACGCCCACGCTCGCCGGTCGCTACACCGTGCGCATCGACGAAAAACCGGAGGAGCGCGTGGTCACCGTCGATCCGAGCGAGATCACGACCTTGCCGCAGAAGCCGCCGGAGAGCGCGGCCAAGGCGCGGACGAGTGCCAACGCGGGCAGTGTGGATGCCTCGCCGGAGTTGGGGTTCGTGGCCTTGGCGCTGCTCGCGCTCGAGCTGGGCCTGCGAGTGTTCCGGCGGCTCACCCGCGAGCGCGGGGTTGGCTCCGCGGCGACCGCTCGCTCCTGAGCGGCGACTCGCCTCACACGAAACGTCGCGCCATCCGGCCACCGAGGGCGGCGCTGCCATACCTTCAGCCTTGATCGGGAGCGACAGTGCCGATCGTTCGATCAGGAGGGTGCCTGCTCTGAGTGCCCACGACGAAGCACGGCGTGCTCGTTGCCGGCAACGCGGCAGCTTCAGCAGCATTGAGCGCCGTCAGCAGCTCGCCCTGCTGCAGATCCCAGGACTTTCCGGCCTTGGGCCCTTTCAGCACGCCGATGCGCAGACCCGTGTCGTCCTGCTCGATCTTCACGGACACCGCTGTGCCCTCCGCATCCACGTAGTCCAACAGCCAGGTCGTCGAAGCGCCCGTGGGCTCTTCACCCGTTCCTGCCGCCGGCTGCTCGACGATTGCTTCTCGCTCCGCTTCCCTGTCCGACACGAACAACCGCAACTTCGAGTTGGTCTGGGTGACGACGTAGACCGTGCCATCCGCACTGCGACCAGCAGCTAAAATGCTGCCCGCCTCGAGTGTCACAGTCGAGCTCGTGGGCTCGAGCGGCGAGCACACATGCAGCACCGCCGCGTTGGCATTGGTCTGGGCATCATCCGCCGACGAGCAGCCAAAGGTCAGAGCCAGTATTCCCCCAACCAGCCATCGCCCAAGCAACATTGCCGTAGAATGGACCCCATGTCGGCCCCGCGCAAGCAAAGCGCTCGGTCCGCGACGCCGAAGGCTGGGACGCCCTCGGCCGCGCTCGGTGACCCTCAAAAAATCAGCTGCACGAACCGCTCACGCTGCGGTCAAGCTCAGCTCGACGCGACAGCCGAGCGCCTCGGCAACTTTCACCAACATCGCGACCGTGGGGTTGCCGTCGGGGTTCTCCAGCCGAGCGATCTGCTGTTGCGACACCCCGGCGCGTTTCGCCACCTGCGCTTGAGAGAGTCCGAGAACGGCGCGACGCTGGCGAATCAAAACGACCGCTGAGAGATGGGGATTGACCGTGATCGCATGGCCGCGCTTGGCCTTCGGAGCGGGCGGAACGACACCCGCGACGAGGCTCGCCTCGAGCCAACCTTCCAAAGCCTCGTGTGCCTGCGCGATTGCGTCAGCCTCGTTCTTCCCAAAAGTGAGACACCCCGGGCAATCCGGAAAGCTGACGTTGAAGGCACGGCCTTCTTTTTCGAATAGTGCCCGGTATTGCATGGTGGCTCCTACTTTACGAATGTCCGTTTGCCGCTTCCGCTCGCTTTCGAATCGCGGGAGCATGGCCCGATGCACTGACTCCGATTATTAGGGCGCTGCGCGCTCAATGACTCGGAGCGCTTCAATCCATTTGGCTTTAGTGATCGTCACGACGCCGCCCCACCTTTGAAGGGTCCTATGGCATTTGCTTAGGGTCAGGCTGCAGTTCCATCACGGCCATATCCCGAAGCTTTAGCCGGACCTCTTCATCGTCTCCAATCCCGGTGACGTCAGAATGCGCTTGATTCCAATCGCGTGGCGTATGCTCAACAGTGAGCGCTATCGCGCGGATATCGGCCACACGTAACTTAGCGATTCCACAGTGCGATGGCTTGGGATTGCGCTGCCGGCTCTCTTCTGCGGTCGAATGTTTATCCCAATCCGTTGACATTCCGGAACCGTGCTCCTTGAATGCGCCAGGTGCCGGTCGACCGCTACCATTGAGTCAATTCTTCGGTACCCATCGCCACAGAAAAGCTGTGTCCGGGATCGGCTCCGGGTTGAATTTCATCGGCTATGCGATAGCAGCCAGGACGCCAAGAATTCGTTTTGCTGATCGATCTGGAGCGTGCCCTTGATGCTAGCGCCGCCGCGGTCTCTTCCAAAGTAAGAAGCCAGATTCCCAGACGTTCGAATTCCGAGCAGGAGCTCACGCGCTGCCCATCACCCCAGTGCAGATCAATCGATCCGTCGGCAGCGGGTGAGACTTCGGGGATCGGGATTGGTCGTCCAAAGCAATCGATAGAAGCGTGCGCAAGCCGTTCGACGAAAGCCTTCGCAGTGTTGCGCAGATCTGGCGTGGGGACCGAAAATTCCGGTCCATAATCGACATCGTCGCCCCAATCTACGGACGAGAATGACGCGGCAATCTGAGCATCGACGGCGACAACCTGTTGCTGAATTGCACCGAGCATGGACGCCTGCACGTTGCCAACTAGAGGAGTTCGAAAGTCAGCCAAGACCACTCCGATGTCCAGCGCCCGAATGAATTTTGCGCGAGGGAGAGACGGTGGGTCGAGCTTGATCGCTGGGAACTCAAGCAACACTCAGATGTCCTCCGCGGGCTTCGATGCTGCCTCGTTCGTCAGGCTTGCATTCTTGGCATTGACTTGCTCCGAGAGCGTGCTCAACGCCGCGAGCGTCGGTTGCAAGTCCGCAAAAAAATTGCGTTAAGTCTCCGGTGCACTTGATCACTCCGCTGAACAAATCGACGGACGGCCATAACTGTTGCTTGCACGGGTTCACGTCAGCAAGGACAGTGCCGCGGAATGTCTGCAAATTGGCGAAATCAAGGCACGAGACGTACCCGCGCGTTACCGCGGCTCGAAGAGCACCCGGCTTCGGGATCTCGCTTCCTTGACGGCTGGGGGTTGATGGTCATCCAGTCCGTCATGGGTCGGCAGAGCCTTCGGCGTCGGAGTGCGGAACCCAGACGGAGCAAGGAAACCAGCCAAGTGTGCGCCGAGTTCCCGCGCGTCGTCTTCCGCGCCGTGAATGAAGCTGGATTTCCGACGCCGCAGGTACGGCAGGCCAAGCACATACAACCCGGGCGCGTCGACCACGCCGCGATCGTGTTTTAGCTCGCCTTTGGCGTCGAGTACGGGAACCTCGAGCCAGGAATAGTCGGGGCGATAACCGGTGGCCCAGAGCACGGTGCCCAGTTCCGCACTGAGATTGAGGGCGAGGCGTGCCGCATCGTCGATGGCGGTCGGCGCGTAGCGTTCGGCGGGGGGAATGCGGGTCGAGCGGTCGCGGCGCTCGATCCAGTCGTCGATTGCGCCGAGCAGTCGATGCTGTTTGAGATCGGCCAGCATGCAGGTGTTGCGCAATGAGCCCGAAAATTGCGCTCTTCCGTCTTGGATCCCGACCAAGCGCCCCACCACTTCCACGCCTTGCTCGCGGAGCAGATTGAGGTCGAGCGTGAGTCCGGGTGTGCCCACGAGCTGCGGCGAGGGCACGCGCCGCGCTCGCTCGCGGTCGTCTTCGTCTTCGATGCGGCGATCGAGCAGGCCGGAGGCGAGCATCCACCACTGGATGTCGCGACCGCGGTAGGTCCGCGGCATGCGCACGTGTTCGCCGACTGCCAGCGTCACGGGTCGACCGCTGTTTCGGATTTCGCGGGCGAGTTGCAGACCGCTGGCAGAGCCGCCCACGATCAGCACGCGCCCGGGCGCGAGTTGTTCGGGATTGCGATACGCCTGGGCATGCAGCTGCGTGACGTCTGGGGGAATGCCCTGCGCGAGGCGCGGCACGAGCGGGCGGTTGCAAGCGCCGGTTGCGAGCACGACCGCGCGGCACAGCCAGTGCCCGCGTGGCGTCGCCACGCGGTAGCCGGCGCCGGCTGGGGTGACGCGGGTCACGGGCGTGTTCGAGATCACGGGCGCACCCGCCCAGTGCGCGTAATTTTCGAGGAATTCTACGAGCTGCGCGCTACTCATGTAGCCGTCGGGATCGTCCCCGGCATACGCGCGTCCGGGCAGGCGGGTGAGCCAGTTGGGCGTGAGCAAGCGCAGTGAATCCCAGCGTTCGCTGCGCCAGGAGTTGGCGATCTGGCCGCGATCGAGCAGCACGTGTTCGATGCCGCGTTCGCTGAGGACGCGGCTCATGGCTAGGCCGGAATGGCCGGCGCCGATGACGACGACGTCACTGATGCCGGCCTGCCGCTCGCTCATCCGACCTTGCTCGTGGTGACCGCGACCTCGGTGGGATTGGTGATCACGTCGAATACGGCGGAGCGCTTTTGAGACTGAGCCACGAGCGCTGCGATTTCTTCGGCGCTCGCGTCCGCGTCGATCTCGTAGTGAACTTTGATGCGGTCGAAGCCGTTCCGGACTTCTGGGTCGATGCCGAGGATGCCTTGCAGGTCCATCGGCGCTTCGATGGAGGCTTCCACGGAGTACAGCTGGATGTTGCGTTTTTGGGCCACCGCGGCGACGCCTGCCGAGAGGCAGCCAGCGAGCGCGACCAAGACCAGTTCGACGGGCGTCGCGCCGTTGTCTTCGGCGGCGAAAATTTCCGGGTGATCGGAGTCGAAGTGGTAGGGCCGCCGGTGCAGCTGTTCGCCGCCGAGGCCGAAAAAGCCTTCGACCGTGGCACGGCTGTGCGTGCCTTTCAGCCATTTGCTGGTCGCGCGCCACTTGAAGCGAGCCGCTTCGGGCGCCTGGCTGAGGGCTTCACGCGCGCCGAGTAGTGCCGCTACGTTCACGCCATTTTCAGCGGTCTTGCTGGGCATCGTGGCTTGGATCGTCATGGTTCGAGCTCCTGGTGCAGGGGGTGGGTTCGGCGCAATCACCGAACACGAACACCCTGCACGGGCCGCGTTGAAGCCAGCGTGGCAGTCAGCGTGGTATCGGCGCGCGCGCATCCAGCCTGCCGCGAGGGCGGCGTCTGCCCACGACCAGTCAGGGATGGAACTGGCGAAACGCCCAAACTCGTTCGACGGGTCGCTTGGCGTCACGCAGGGCGAGGCGGACGGCCTCGGCGTCGGGCGCCAGGCACAGGCAGATCACGCGTCGGCCGTCGCTCGAGACGAACGTGCGCAGGAAGCGCACGCGGTGATTCTGCAAGCAAACCGCGCCCGCGTCCCCTTGCGCTCGAAGCTCCTCGAGCACCGCGGGCTGCTCGAAGTTCCAGCTGACGAAGACATTGGCGTGCGCGAGCTCGTCGTTGGTGACGCCCGGGGGATCTCGCCAGGTGCAGGAAAAGGTTCGGCCGTGTAGCGGGCCTTGGCTCTTGATCACGTGGCGCACGGACTCCAGATCGGCGGCAGAAAAGTGGCAAATCAGCTCGCGGCCATCGGCCGACAGCAGCGAGCGGTTCCAACTGACCCGATGAATGTCGAGGCAACCGCTGCCAGCCTCCCCCATTCGGGCGATGTCGGTGGTGGTCAGTGGCACTTCCGAATGACGTTCGACGAGCACTTCCGTCATCTTGCCTCCTCGCGCAGCAAGCGCTGCTTGGGGTTGGTCAATTCATCGGCGATGGCGAGCGTCCAAGCGGACGCGCCGCCGACGCGAATGCGTTCGACTTCACGGCGAAAGCTGGTGGCTCGCGCGTTGTTGCCGAGCGCGCGGTGTTCGTGCGAGAGCACGGCGTTGGCGATCAACATTTCAGTGGCGCGCTCCAGTAGCGTCGCGTAGCCGAGCGCTTCGCTGGCTCGCTCGGTCGCTGCCTGGCTCCGGCCCCGCTCGGAGTCAATCAATGCCGCGCGGGTCAGAATGTAGGCGAGGCGGTGCTTGGCGTCCGCCACGCGCAGATCGGCGAGCGCCACGTCGAGCTCCGAGGCCTGGTCGTCGATGGCGTACGCGCACAGGCCCGCGATCGCGCGCGCGAAGGGTTCTTCGCTGCCTTCGCGCAGTTTGTCACCGAGTGCGAGCAGCTCTTGGCTGCGTTCGCGCGCTTCACTGAGCCTGCCGCGTTGGAGGTCGAGCATGATCAGGTATTCGTTCGCTTGATACTCACTCAGCCGATCGCCGGCCGATTTACACAGCGCGCGCGCCTCGCGGAAGCGCTCCTCGGCTTCGTCCAAGCGATTCTCGTGAAAATGCAACATGCCCAGGCCGGCCGCGATCGCGTGGTGGCTAAAGCCGCGTCGCTCGGCCAACGCACTGGCTTCCATCAGCATCGCGTCGGCTCGAGAGATGTCGCGCTCGATCATCACCAGGCACTTGGCGGCTTCGGCCATGCCCACGATCTGCGCCTCGTCCTGCCCGCCCCGGACCGCCGTCACGGCTTGCAGCGATTGCTCGCGGGCTGCCGTCCATTGTCCCTGAGTCCAGCGAACATAGGACGCCATGTGATAGCCGAGCCGGGCATGACCGAGCGCGCCGTGGTCCAGCGCGCGTTCGGCGAGCGCCGCATAGGTCCGCGCTGCGCTTTCCCGATCTGCGAGTGGACCGGCGGCGAGCAGAATATCGTGCAGATCGATCTCCGCGCACACGCGCTCAGCCTCGGGCAGCATCGACACGAGCTGCAAGCCTTTGCGTGCCAGCGAGAGCGCGTCTTCGTTGGCGAAGAAGCGCAGGCAGAGTCGACCGGCCGAGACCAGCGCGCGAGCGGCCAGCCCCGGATCGCCGCTCAAGGAGGCGTGGTGCGCCAAGTCGGCCGCGCGCGTGAGCTCTTGTGCGCTGTCTTTGTGCAAGAGCTCGGCCATGCGCCGATGCATGACCTGACGCCGCAGCGGCGAGATATCGTTGTAGACCGCGCGCGCGATCAGCGCGTGCGCGAAGCTCAGGCCGCGCTCGCTGGCTTGCAGCATGGCGTGGCGTTCGGCGTGTTCCAGCGCCGCGTCTACGTCGTCACGCTCGAGCCCCGAGACTTTGACCAAATTTCCGACGTCGATCCGCGGGCTCAGCACCGCGGCCCAGCGCAGCACGTCGGCCGCCACCACGCCGAAGCGGGAGAGTCGCTCTCGCACCAGGTCGTCGAGTGAGCCGGCGGCGCTGCCGCGCATTTCGGCGTGGGCGAGCTCGATCGCCAACAGCGGATTACCCCCGCATTCGCGGCTGAGACGCGCGCTGTCCGCGCCGGGAGCGCGCTCGTCGATGATTCGCACCAGGGCCTCCGGAGCCAGCGGCCCGACTTCGATCTCGGCCAGCACGCCGTCCCGACGCAGGCCGCGCAGTGCTTGCTGAACGGGTGCGTTGTCCCTGAGCTCGCCATCGCGGGCCGCGAGCAGGCCAAGCAGGGGTTTGTCTCGGTTCATGCGGGCGACATAGTGCAGCGCCGCAGCACTCGATTCGTCGCACCACTGCACGTCGTCGAACAGCAGCACGACGGTGCGCGTGGCGGACTCACGCGCCACCAAATCGCTCAAGCGCGAGAACAAGCGGTCGCGATTACCGATGTCCGCATCAGCGAAGATTTGGTCGTGGAGCGCGGGATCCAAGCTGCGCAAAGCGTCGATCCACAGCGCAAATGGCCGAATGGCGTCGGTTTCGAAGGCTGCGGCCTGCAGCACGAAAGCGCCGCGCGCGAGCGCCCGCGACACCTCGAGCAGCCGGGTTTTGCCGACACCGGGCGCGCCGCTCAAGAGCCGCAGCGCGCTTCGGTTCTTGAGCGAGACTCCGGCCAGTGCGTCCGTGATCTGGGCCGTCACCGCTTGGCGACCGAACAGGCCGCGGGTGAGCGCGCTGGTCGGCGCGAGATCGGCGATAGGAGCGATCATTTCGCGCGAGGGGGGCGGCGCGTCGAAGCGCGGCGCACGGCGCGCGCCCGCGAGCGCACCCGTGGATCGCGTTCCGGCCTCGCGCAGCATGCGCAGGCCGAGTTGGTATTGCTCCTCGGCCTCGCCAAACTGGCAAGCTGCGTTGAGCAGCCGAATCAGCGTGGCGCGGTGGCCTTCGTCGTACGGTGACAAGCCGACCAGCGCGCGAGCAAACGGCGTGGCGCGCTCGGGTTGGTCACCAAAGCGCTCGACGAGCTCGGTCAACAGCGCCGCTTGGTCACGCAGGGCTTGCTCGCGTTCGGCCACGCACCAGGCGTGGAACGTATGAAATCCGGAGAATTCCAGGCCTTCCAGCGCGTTTCCCCGGTAACGCGCGGCGGCGGCTTCCAGCACCTCGCTCGGGATCTGGCCCAGGCCGCCAGCCACGAGCTGCCGCAGCTCACACGTATCGATCGAGATCCCCGCGGCGTCGAAGCCGACGCGATCGCGATCGGCGAGCACCCGCGCGTGCTGCTCGTCGTCGACCAAGCGCCTGAGCTTGGACAAGCTCCAGCGCAGTGAGCCGCGCGGATCGTCGGGGATCTCCCACAGCAGTTGACAGAGCTGCTCGCGGCGAAACTGGCGCGACTGCAAGCTCAGGTAAGCGAGCAGAGCGCGGGTCTTCCTCGATGGCGGCAATGGCAACGCACGGCCGTCTTTGCGGACCTCGAAGTCACCCAGAAATCGGAATTCAAGCCCAGACATCTTGCGATTGCCAATCCCGCTGCCGGCTAACAATAGTGGGCTCAGCGGGCCAATCACAAGCCCTGGACTCTTCCTGGCGCGAGAACCGAAAAAAACCACGCTGCTTACCACGCTGGTTCCCTCGCCCCGCTCGCAGGATCCCCCCTCGAGCCATTCAGGCACGCGCCAGGAGCAAAACCATGCCCCGCTACGAGAATATTCTAGAAACCATAGGTAATACGCCAATCGTCAGGCTCAATCGCCTGGCACCAGCGGGCGTGAACGTGTTCGTCAAGGTCGAGTCGTTCAACCCGCTCGGATCGGTCAAAGACCGCATGGCTCGGGCGATCATCGAGGACGCTGAGCGAACGGGCGCGCTGAAACCAGGGCAAACCGTGATCGAGGCCACGAGCGGCAACACCGGTATCGGCCTGGCCATGGTCTGCGCACAGAAGGGTTACCCACTGGTCGTGACCATGGCCGAGAGCTTTAGCCTCGAGCGCCGCAAGCTGCTGCGCTTCTTGGGCGCTCGGGTCGTGCTCACGCCGGCCGCCGAGAAGGGCACGGGCATGCTGAATAAGGCGATCGAGCTGGCCGAAAAGCACGGCTGGTTCCTGTGCCGGCAATTCCAAAACCAATCCAACCCAGACGTGCACACGCGTACCACCGCCCGCGAAATCCTAAGCGACTTCGCGGGCGAGCAGCTGTACGCCTTTGTCTCGGGCTTCGGCACGGGCGGCACTTTGCTAGGCGTCGCGCGCGGCCTGAAGGCGGCCAATGCGAACATCCGCGTGATCGCTGCCGAGCCGGACAACGCCCAGCTGCTCGGCAGCGGCATCGCCCAGTCACGCGATGCAAAGGGCCAGCCGCTGAGCAGCCACCCGCGCTTCCGTCCGCATCTGATGCAAGGCTGGAGCCCGGACTTCGTCTCCCAGCTCACGGAGACGGCCATCAAAGAGCAGCTGGTCGATGCCATCGTGCCGGTAAATGGCAACGACGCCATGCGCTGTGCCCGCGAGCTGGCCACGAAAGAGGGCATCTTGGTGGGCACTTCGAGCGGTGCCACGCTGGCTGCCGCCCTGGAAGTCGCGCGCCAAGCGCCGCCGGGCAGCAACATCGTCTGTATGCTGCCCGACACGGGCGAGCGCTACATGTCGACGCCATTGTTCGATGGCATCGACGTCGACATGAACGCTGCCGAGCTCGATCTCTCGCGCTCGACGCCCGGTTATCGCTTCGACGCGGCGCCGCCCGCGCCGCTTCCCGCAGAGGCGCCCGCACCCGCGCCTTTGCCGTCGTTCTCGCCCATCGCCCCAGCCACAGCGATGCTCGACGCGGAAGCCGAGGTGTTCGTCAGCAACGTCATCGAGAAGCACGGCGTGCTGATGTTCGCCCTCGAGTGGTGCGAGTTCTGTTGGTCCGTACGCAAGCTTTTCGCGGAGCTCGGCATCGCCTACAAAAGCGTGGACATCGACTCGGTGGCCTTTCAGGAGCGCGATCTGGGCACGAAGATCCGAGCTACACTGAAGGAGCGCTGCGGCTCGCCGACCATCCCGCAGATCTACATCGGGGGCGTGCACGTGGGCGGCGCCACGGACCTCTTCCAAGCGCTCTCGGAAGGTCGAGCCTGGCAGTTGCTCGGCGATGCCGGCGTGCAATTTCGGGGCAATGCTCGAGTCGATCCGCAAAAATTCCTCCCGCAATGGCTGCATCCCCGAAAGAGCGCGTGAAGCAGATGGCCTTCATCGAGACGCCACCGCCGGCCGAAGCCCAGGCTGGGCTGCGCGCCATGTACCTTCGACAACAGCGGGCGTGGGGCTACGTCCCCAATTACGCCAAAGTCTTCTGTCACCGCCCCGAGGTCATGGCCCGCTGGGGACAACTGCTGGCCGAGATCAAACGTCCCATGAGCAAGCGGCGCTTCGAGCTGGTCACTTTCGTGGCCGCGCACGAGCTCCGCCACTCCTCCTGTGCGCTCGCGCACGGGCGAGCGCTCAGGGAGTTCTTCAGTGACGAGCAGATCATCGCCATCGCCGAGGGCCGACTCGAAGGCGTGCTCGGCGCTGCTGAACGGTCCGTGGTGCACTTCGCGCGGCAGGTCGCCCGAGACGCCTCGAGCGTCAGCGCCGCTCAAGTCGCGTCGCTCAAAGCGCACGGCTGCAGCGACGCAGAGATCTTCGATATCGCGGCCACGGCCGCCGGGCGCGCCTTCTTCACGAAGCTCTTGGACGCGCTCGGCGTCACGCCAGACTCGGCATTTCTGGCCGAATCCGCCGCATTCCGTCAGACGTTCAGCTTCGGCCGCGCAATCGACGGCAGCCAAGCCCTGACGATCCCGCCGGGCGAGCCGGAACCAACTCCCTGGGAATCGGGCTAAGAAGGGACCATGACGAGCGCGATCGATGCCGCCGAGACGGGCCATCTGCAATCGTTGCTGACGCAGGTGGGTGCTGCGCTGGACGAATTCCTGAAGTTCGAGCATCCCGACGCCCTGCACCCGAGCCGGCATTGGCGCGAGCATTTGCAGATCGCCCTGCCCCACGAAGGGCTCGGCATTCAGGGCGTGGTCGATGAGTTACTGACGCAGGTCATCCCCAATGGCTCCCCCTTGCCCCGACCCGGGTTCTGCTCCTTCGTCACTACCGGTGGCGCCACGGCGTCCACGCTAGCGTCCACCGCGGCCAGCATCGCCTCACCGCAGCGCTACGGGCACACGGCCTTCGCTTTCTTGGAAGAACTCTCGCTCGGATGGCTAGCGGAGATGTTCGGGCTCGAGTCCATGCAGGGCGTCTATAGCAGCGGCGGATCAGTGGCTAATCTGCTCGCCCTGGGCGCCGCGCGCCAGAGCGCCTTCGAACGAATCGGCCGCGATCCAGCCGCGGATGGCGTCGATCGAGCGGTCGCCTTGTATGCCAGCAGCGAAGCACACCACACCATCCAGCGCGGAGCAGGCGTACTCGGCGTCGGACGCCGCGCTTTACGCGCGATCGCCTGCGACGCGCGTGGTCGGATGCGAGTGGACGAGCTCGAACGCACGCTGGCCCAAGATGCGCGTGCGGGGATCCTGCCCTTGGCCATCGTGGCCAACGCCGGCACGACCAACACGGGCGCGATCGACCCGCTCCAGGAGATCGGAAAGCTGGCTCATGATCGAGGGATCTGGTTTCACGTCGATGGCGCGTACGGCTTACCCGGGATCCTCGATCATCGTGTGGCGCCGCTCTACGAAGGCCTGGAGCGCGCCGATTCGGTGATCGTCGATCCGCACAAATGGCTGGGCGCTTCCGTCGGCGTCGCCGCCACCTTCGTGCGCGACCGAGAGCTCTTGCGTCGAGCATTCACGCAAGAGCCGGCCCACTACCTCGAGGGCTCGACCAGCCCGAGCATCGAGCATTCCTTGGACGACTTGGGTATCCCCTACTACGACTTCAGCGTAGAACTGAGCGCGCCATGTCGCGGGGTCGTGGTCTGGGCCCTGCTGCGCGAGATCGGCGTTGCCGGCATGACCGCGCGCATCGAGCGCCACAACCAGATGGCCGCCTACGTGGCACGAGCGGCCCGCGAGCACCCGAATCTGCAGCTCTTGCAAGAGCCCACTTTGTCGATCTGCTGCTTTCGCTACGTCTCACCCAACGTGCCGGACCTCGACCTGCTCAACCAACGCCTCCATCGCCAACTGACGCGCAGCAATCAGAGCATGCCCAGCACCACCCGCGTGAACGGTCACTTGGCCCTTCGCCCCTGTTTCATCGGCGCCCGCAGCGAGCTTTCACACGCCCAGGCGCTGGTCGCGGACGTCCTCCGCATCGGCGAAGAGCTCGCGGCTTCGTGGAGTTCGTCGAGCTGAGCGAGCCGAGCAGGGCTTGGAACCCCGCAGGGATGCGTGCTGCAATGCCGGCTCGCGATCGCCCCTTCCGGCCGACCTGGTGTTTCGGCGAACAGTGCTTCACGTTGAGGCGACATTGCAGCATCGAACAGCGAGCCACGGCGTGTTTGTCAGCGCGTTGCTGAGACGGTAGATAGGCCGTCGATGTTCCGGCTTCAACGACCCGCAGGGGTGTTCGTGTTCGCGCTGCTCAGCGCGTTCGCGACCCATGCAACGCACGCGCGGGCGCAGTCGAGCATGGAGGAGCCGCAGACCATCGATGCCGCTCGCGCGACGATCCGGGGAAGCACGCGCGTGATTGGCCTCGGCGGCGCCTTCGTAGCCATCGCCGACGACACTCAGGGCGTATCGATCAATCCGGCTTCGGTGGCGGTGCGCTTGCCCTATTCTTGGGATCCGTTCAGCTTTGCCTTTGGTATCGACATCTCGATCGCCACCTGGCTACCGAAAAACGACGTCTTCAACGTGCCCCAAGCTACGGGCGAAAGCCGCGGTGGATCGCTGTTTGGGTCGTTCGCGATCCTCACCAACTACCAGCACGCGGGCTTCGGTCTCTCGGCGGAAGCGGAACAGAATGTCGCGACCAGCAAAGCCCAGCAAGGCGTCAGTACCAAGCTGACCGCGAACTTCGGCGTGGTGCGGCCGGCCGTGGCCTACGGATACTTCGACGGCCAGCTGCAACTCGGGGCCGGGCTGCGCGTCCTGGGCTTCAGCATCGGCGGCAGTCAAGGCACGCCTTTGACCGCGGGCATCGGCTACACCGCCGGTGTGATCGTCAAACCCAAGGGCCAGCAGTTTCGTGTTGGCGCGGCAATCGAGCAGCCGATCAATGCCCAGGTCCCGAGTGACAACGGCGCGACTCCCACCCTCGTGCACGTCCCTTGGACGGCCGCCTTCGGCTTCGCTTACCAGTTCGGCAAGCGGCGCATGAACCCCAAGTTCGTGACCATCAGCGATCGCGTGCGGCGCAACACCGCCGGCCAGAAGCTGACCGGCGAAGCTCGAAAAAAGGCCGAAGAAGTCGCCGCCAAAGAGCTCTTCGACGAGTACCAAAAAGACCAAACTTGGTACCTACTCGTGAGCAGTGAACTCGCACTGATTCAAGGCAGCGGTAACGTTGCACTGGGAGGCGGGCCAACGCTCAGTCGCACGCTCGTCTCGCCGCGCTTGGGAGTCGAGAGCGAGGTCGTGCCCCGCCATCTGCGGGTACGCGCCGGCACCTACCTCGAGCTGGCAACGACCCCGGAAGGACACGCCCGCATGCACGTCACCGGCGGAGTGGACATTAGGCTCTTCGAGTGGAGCGTGTTTGGGCTGGTCAAGCCATTCGATTACTGGCAGCTGTCACTGGCCGCGGACGGTGCGAGCTCGTACCTCAATACGTCGTTCAGCATCGGATTTTGGCATTAGGCCCTAGCGAGCAACGCTTCGCCATCAGGGCAGGGCCGCGCGCAAATCCGCGAGCGTGACCATCGGGATCTTCGGGTCCAAGGGCGAGGGGTCGAAACCCAGCCGCTGATAGAATGCGGCGGCGTCCGCAGACAAGGCGTGGACGAGCAGGCCGCGGATACCAATCGCATCGGCGGCGCGAATCAGACGTCGAGCCGCATCCTGAACCAGAGCCCGGCCGATCCCCTTACCGTGATGCGTCTTTGCAACCGCAAGCCGCGCAAGCACCACCACCGGGATTGGGTCGGGCATGTTTCGCCGAAAGCGCCCAGACGCCGCGGCAACCGTCACTGCGCTCGACGCCAAAGCGTAGTAAGCGACCACCACGTTGCCGGCCTCGCAACTAACGAACGTGCGTGAGGCACCGCTAACTTGATTGGCGCGAGCACGGCACCGGAGCCAGTCATCGAGGGCCGACTCCCCACAGGCAAAGCCTTGCAGCTGATGATTCGGAGCGAGCGCCTCCGGGGAAGAGAGCCTCACTCCACCTTCCACGGCGGCGCTTTGCGCATCGTGCGACGTAGCCTCTCGTTGGGCCTTGCCGGCGCGTCGAGGCGCGCGATGAATTCGGTATACGCCTTAGCTCCGACGGATATCAGACCTTGATCGAGCAAGGCGTCCTCGGCGGCACGCCGGGCCGCGCCCAGGATGAAATCCGTTCGGTTCGTGCCACGGGCGGCGGCGGCTCGATCAATCAGGCTTCGCTCATCGGCGCGAATGCGGATATTCAGCGTCTCGCGCGGCGGCGCTTTTGGCTTGATTGCTGAGCTCATGGTCACCCAGAGTCGCACGACGCAATGACATTGTCATTACGACACCGGCGCCGCTCCCGCTCCGCTGGAATCCGATTGGCGCCATCTCAGCTGCAAAAATTCAGCGGGCCAAAAGACGCTCGAGCCGAGCCGAGCCGATAGGGTGGCGGACTACGCCGATCGTCGTGACGCGGCTTCGACGTAGGCTTTGAACGTGACAGCGGCAAATGAAAGGGTCTAGCCTAACTCCGTGCGCAACAGCCTGGCTGGGGAGACAAGCTGATGTTGCAACCAGGAGCGATCCTTTCCGGGAAGTATCGAATCGACAGCGTGCTGGGCGAAGGCGGCATGGCGGTGGTCTACGCCGTTACTCACTTGCGCAACTCAGCGCTGCTCGCGGTCAAGGTGCTGCACGCCGATAGCCAGCTCAAGACCAACATCCGGGCGCGCTTCGCGCGCGAAGGCAAAGTCGCCAACTCGGTGAAGCACCCGGGCGTGGTGTTGATGATCGACGACGGAGTGACCGAAGATGGCTCCCCGTACTTGGTGATGGAACACCTGAATGGCTTCTGCCTGGACGACATGGGTTCGCGCGGGATCCCGTTGTCCGCTGCGCTGAACATCGCTTACCAAGTGTTGGACGTGCTGCGGGCAGCGCACGCCCATGGCATCATTCACCGCGACATCAAGCCGGCAAACTTGTTCGTGCTCCGGGACGGCCGAGTCAAGGTTCTGGATTTTGGGATCTCCAGGCTGCACGACGGCGCAGAACCATTCGACTCGGTAGCCACCGGGTCCGTCATGGGCACGCCCTTCTTCATGGCCCCCGAACAGGCCCGCGCAGACGCGAGCGAGATCGACACGCGCACCGATCTGTTCGCCGTCGGTGCCACGCTGTTCACCCTGCTTTCCGGCCAATACCTGCATATCGGCGAGGACGCCCGGCAAGTGATGATGCAGGCGGCCACGCACCAGGCGCGCTCGCTGGCCTGTGTTGCACCCGCGACGCCGCAGGCCGTGATCGATCTGGTGGCAAAAGCAGTGGCCTATGACAGCGCTGCGCGCTGGGAGTCGGCCGAGGCCATGCAAGAGGCCGTGCGCGAGCTGCACGAAGCCTGGTACGGACCAATCCGCTTCGAGGCACTGGGAACGTTTTTGCTGGCTCGTGAGTTTCGCCGGAGGAGCCATACCAAGCTGACGAAGTCGGTGAGCTTCCGTCCCTGCGCTTCGGGCGGTTTCGATGCCACCCCGCTCTCCACGACCCTGCCTGCTGTCGCAGCCGTGACCCGCAGCCGCGAATCATTCAGACCAGTGAGCGCCCCGGCGTCGAACAGCGAGGCGCCCAGCTCGCGGATCAGCGCCGAGCCGTCCGAGCTGGCTGGCTGGACCGGACAGGTGCCCGCAAAAGTCGAACCAAAGCCAGGGGCAACGACTCGCAAGACCTCGCGCAACGCACGCGTGGCTCAGATCGCCGTGTTGGCCGGAGTGACTGGCACGGCAATTTTTGGCTTCACTCATCGCCAAGCACCCGAGCCGGCAGTGACCGTCGCATCGTCGCTCGCTTCTCACCCGGCGCCGCCCAAGCTCGTTCCCCCAGTCGCTCTGGCCGCAACGACGACGAGCGCTGGAGCGTTGGCAGCCCCTGCCCCGAGCTCCCCACGCTCGAGCCTAGACTCGTCCGCAAAGCCCGCGTCTTCGTTCAAGCTGCCTGGCACTCCGCCGCCCAGAAAGCCGTTCGCGCGAGAGCTCAGCGCGCTGGCCGAGAAAGATCTCACCCTGGTGGCACTGCCGGGCCCCAATACGCCTTAGACTCGCAGTCGACCCACGCATGCGTGCCATCCGCAAGATATCGCTCCTTCTGGCTCTGTTCGCCGTGCAATCGCTGGCACATTCGGCCAGCGCACGCGAAGCCACGGAATCTTGGGAGGTCTCCTATCAGCGTTGCCAGGACCTGATCCGCGACGGTGACTACAAGAGTGCTCTGGCAGCCTGCGAGCAAGCCTATGCCTCGAGCCAGCAGCCGCGAATTCTGCCGCTCATTGCTCGTATCGAAACCGCCCTCCTGCATCCCGCGCAAGCGTACGAAGCGTTGCTCATCTACTTGTCGGGACCACTCGACGAACGCATCCGCAAAGCGACCAAAGTTCAGGTCAGTCATCTCGAGAGCTTGATCGCGACATTGCAGGTCACCACGCCAATCCAAGGCGCGCAGATCCGCATGGATGACCAAGCAATGGATCCGGCTTCGCTTGCGCGAGGCGAGCTAGTTTCGGCCGGCGCACACCGCTTGACGCTCGAAGCCAAGGGCGAAACCTTCAGCCGTTTGATTTTCCTGCCCGCCCGCGAACGAACTCGAATCGAGCTACCCGGCAGCGGATCCATCGCACTGAGTTGCGCGATCCCGCAGGTTCGACTCTTCATCGATGACCAAGAATTCGATGCCAACGCAGGAGCGCACGGGGTGGCTCGCGCCGCAGGCAGCCATCGCGTGGTGCTCAAGGTTGGTGCGGCCGCCTGGCTCGATCAGCAAGTAATGGTCGCCCCAGACGAGCGCGTATCGGTTTTCTGCACGCCTGCTCCCGCCACGCCTGCTCCCGCCACGCCTGCTCCCTCGCCCGCTGACCAGCGCCCGGCCATGGATCCGCGCGGATACTGGGTGACTGGAGTGGGCCTCTCACTCGGCGTGGCGACGCTGGTCACTGCCATCTACAACGGCAGCGAATTCGATCGCTGGCAGGCAGCGAACGAGAGCTTGCGCGGCAACCAGCTGCCCTTCGACGATTGGAAAAGTCGAGCAGACGAGAACAATCAGTTGATGCATGACATTCAAACGAGGCGGAAGGTCACGATTGGGCTCGGCGTGGCCGCCGCTCTGGTGACGGCGGGCGGAGTGACCTTGCTGTTCACGGATTCTGCGCGAGCTCGCCACGGTTCTTCGTCTTGGTTGCGCAAGATGGCCAATGGCGTGACCGTCGATGGTGGCGTGAGCTTCGGGGAGATCGCATGGCGCGGCGCCTGGTAGCCGAAACTCGGGGGCTGATGGCCTTGGGCCCGCTGGCGATCGGCTTGTTGTCCATGGTCTCGGCCTGTAGTTCGTTCCATCCGATCGAGGAGCGACGCTACAAGCTGCTCAATCGCTCGAATTTCGCGGAGCTGTGGAACCGCGGCGCATACTGGCACGCCTATGACGATCAGCATTCGCACACGTCGCCCTGCACCAATGTCAATGCTGGCAATCACCCGCCCGCGCACTGCGCTCGCGTAGTCACACCGCCGTTCTTCGACTGGGATGGCGGGAAGTGCCCGCCGACCGGCGAAAATAAGGCCACATTGACTCGACCCATCCTGCCTGATGATGGTCGCATTTGCCTTCAAGGAAGCCTGGACCCCGTGCTGCCCTGTGTCGATGGCATGACGCCTACATGTAACGACGAGGGCGGAGATGCTTCCAATATGTGGGGCGCGGGCGTGAGCCTCGACTTCAGTGCCGATGGCCAGCCGTGGGACGCTGAAGGTGCCGGGTTCAGCGGGATGGCGTTCGATTTGAAGATCTACCCCGAACAGAGCGCGATCAGCTTGCGTGTGGAGATGCCGGTACTGCTCCGTTCCGACATGGAGCTTCCAAACAACCCCTTGATGAGAGACGACGGCTCGGTGATTGGCACCGATGGCGAGCTCTACAGCGACTGCCGTGGGGTCAAACCTTTCCCGCACGCTAAACATCGACCGCTCGTGCTGCGGGACGCGGTTGACCCCGCCAGCGCCGAGACCATGATCGTCAGTAGTAAACATCCCCGGGGATCCCCCTTTTGGCGGGAAGGCGTCGAGACGGATCCAAACTGGGACCCGAGCCCCGTAAACCCCGGTCACAATGAATTCTCCTGGGGTGAAATCAAGCGGCCCCCGCCAGAAAAGAACAGCGTGCCAGAGCACGACCAATACACGTTCGAAATGAAGAACATGATGGGCATCAATTTTCACATCGTCGTGCCCCAGAACGAAAGCACCACCAGCGCGAGCGGCTTTCACTTTTGCATCGACCATTTGGCGCTCTTACAAAAGTAGCGAACGCGAACGCGGCTTGAAAAATTCGACGCTCCGGGCCAGCTGAAGTGCCAAGTGGAACCGAGCTCTCGGCGTCACTCCGCGGCACACCCGCTGTGGCGCCCGCCATACAGCGTGCCACCGAACCACCCCGCGAACGCCGTCACGCGCCGCTTTCCAGCAGGAATACTCGGACGCAGCCGTGGCACGCATCTGGCTTTAGCGGGCCAAGATGCAGCTCCAGCGAGTGGCCGCGCTCGGCTTGCTCCCGCTCGTCAGCGGATGCTACGCCTCCCTAGGCCCCACCGCCGGTTTGGACTTGAAAACGGGCCGAGCCACGCTTGGTGTGGAAGCCTCGGGAGAGACGATCACCCTCGCGCATTCGGTCGCACTCGGCACCCGCTCGATTGCACGAGCCGCCCCCGCGAACACGCGCGACAGCGCAGGCTCCAAGGCTTGGTCGACCCACACTTATCTGCTCTGGGAGCCGGGTTTTGGCGGCGCTCTCAGCGAGAAGACAGAGGGTCGCTTCGTTTTTCTGGGTAGCGGTGCATCCGCTGGCATGCGCTGGAACCGCTACGACGGCGCGCCGCCGGACTCGGACTTCGTCCTTGGTGCGTGGGCGAACGCGGGACAGGTATTGACCGCCAAGGGCAGCCGCGAGTGCGGAGCGCGCGACACTCGGCCGTTCGCGGCGCTGGTGGTCGGCATCCGAGGATTCGAGTTGTACGCCTCACCCAAGATCGGGGTGATGGATCTGCCGGGCGTGTGCTTGAACCTCTTCGGGGACGAAGCCGACTAGCGATATTGCTTCACTTGCCGCTGGTGCAGCGGAAAAGAGCGGGCCGAGTCAGCGAAACGAAAACAGCTCGCAGGCGGTGGACGCCCAACCGGGCAGTTGGTCCATCCGGCCGCACCAAACCGAGATCGCCGGCTAGTGATCGGCAGGAAAGCGAGCGGCTCGAAAGTACGTGGTCATCCCGGCGACAGAAAAGTCCGCAATCGATGGCTCGTCCGCGCACAGGAACTGCTTACCGCTCAATGCGGTCTCGACTTGATTGAGCAGCGCGACGAGCTCCGGATGCTGCCACTCGGTCTCCGAGTGCGGCGCATTCGAGTCGGGAAACAGAAGCTGACGGACCCGTGCTGCCAAAAACCGCGTAAGCACGGGCTGCCAATGACAGGATTCCCAAAACATCCAACGCAGAATGTCCGCGCGTCGGGCGTGGCTAGCGGAGAAGAGTCTCAAGTTGCCGTAGCACTCGCACAAATAGACGAGGATTGCATTGGACTCGTCAGCACGAAATCGCCATCCACCAGTGTGGAGATGAGCATCGTGTCGCGATGAACTCCTCGAGCGTGACCATCAAAAGAGTATCAGGCGTGGGCAACTCCGCCAGGCGGAGCGCGAGTGCCGCTCACATCCGTTGCGGCGCCTCAATCCCCAGTAGCTCGAGACCGGTCGCCAAGGTGCGTGCGGTCAGCGCGCACAAGGCGAGCCGTGAGGCGCGCTCGGCGGGCTCGGATTTGAGCACCGGGCACTCTTGGAAGAAGGTCGAGAAGCTCTGGGCCAGGCCGTACAGATAGCCGCACAATTTGTGCGGCTCGAGTGAGGCTTCGACTTCGCTCAGGGCACGGCCGAAGGAAAGCAACTCGAGCGCCAAGGCGCGCTCGGCGGGGGCTGCGATCAGCAGTTGACCGGCGCCCGCGCCGCCGTCGCTATTGGCTTTGCGGATGATGGATTGGATGCGCGCGTGGGCATACTGCAGGTAGCCGCCGGTGTTGCCTTCGAAGGCCACCATGCGCTTCCAATCGAACACGTAGTCTTTGATGCGATCGCTGCTCAGATCTGCGTACTTGACTGCGCCAATGCCCACTTGGCGGGCGACGATGGCGCGCTCTTCTTCCGGCAGCTCGGGGTTGCGTTCGAGCACGGCGGCGGCGGCGCGTTCCACGGCTTCGTCCAACAGCTCGATCAGCTTGATGTTCTCGCCGCTGCGCGACTTGAGCATTTTGCGATCGTCACCAAGCACCGAGCCGAAGGCGACGTGTTCGGCGCGCACCGGGGCGGCGAGCCAACCGGCCAGCTTGGCGACTTCGAAGACCATGGCCAGGTGTTGTTGTTGTGGTGAGCCGACCACGTACAACAGCCGAGTGCCTCCCAGCTGTTCGTGCCGAAAGCGCAGGGCGGCCAAATCGGTCGCCCCGTAGCCATAGCCGCCGTCCTTTTTGCGCACGATCAGCGGCAACGGTTCTCCTTCCCGTCCACTGAAGCCGGGTGGGAACACGCAGAGCGCGCCGTCGTCGACGACGGCGATCCCGCGCGCCTGCAAATCCGCGGCAATCTCCAGCAATTTCGGGTTGAAGTAGCTTTCCCCACGTACGTCCGCGTCGACCAAGCGCACGCCCAGGCGCTCGAATACCGCGGCCATGTAGCGCTTCGAGCTGTCGACGAACTGCTGCCAGAGCGCGAGCGTAGGGGGATCCCCCGCTTGCAGGGACACCACGCGCTTTCGCGCACGGTCGGCAAAGCCCGGATCGGTGTCGAATTTGACGCGCGCGGCGCGGTAAAAATCTCCCAGCTGACTCGGATCGAGCAAAGCTGCGCCTTCTTGCTGGGTGTCCACCAGCTGCTCGATCAACATCCCAAAGGGCGTGCCCCAATCACCGATGTGATTTTGCCGAATCACGGTGTGGCCGCGGAATTCCAGCACCCGGCACAAGGTATCGCCGATGATCGACGAGCGCAGGTGCCCAACGTGCATCTCTTTGGCGATGTTGGGCGAGCCGTAGTCGACCACACAGACATCCAGCACGCTCGCCTGAGGTACGCCCAAGTTCGGCGCGACCAGCAGCTCGGACAGCGCGGACGCGAGCAGCTCGTCCTTCAACGTCAAGTTGAGGAAGCCCGGACCCGCAACCTCCACGCCGCCCGCGGCGCACAGATCCGAAAGGTCGAGCTCGGCGAGCAGCGCTTGGGCGACATCACGCGGTGGGCGGCGCAGCGCCTTGCCCAAGCTCATTGCGACGTTGACCTGATAGTGCGCGCGATCGGAGCGACGCAGCAGCGGATCGGTGTCCTGGTACTCGGCGCCGAAGGCGCGCCCCAACGCGGACGCGAGACGGGTACGAAGGAGCAGCTCGGGATGAGGCATGCCACTTATTACAGCCGTTCCCGCCGTGGGCAAATCTTCCAGGCGCGATATTGAGCGATGATTCCGGGCGCACGGCGTGATAGTCGACGGGCGACATGCGCCGCACCGCCCTCGCACTACCGTTGCTCACGCTGATCTTGCTGGGTTGCCACTCGGCCGGGCCGTACGGCTTCGCCCGCAGCTATCAACCGCTCAGCGCCGAACAAAACGCCCTCGAGGGCGCGCGCGAATTCGACCCGGTGATGGCCGAGCGCGACAAAGAGGAGTGGAAGAAGAGCACGAGCAGCCTGTTTGGGATCGTCAAGAGCCGCACCTCGGCCAAGGGCGGCGGAGCCTACTTGACGCTCAGCATGCGTACGCTGAGCGAACGCAACTTGTGTGACGACTTCGACGAAGACACTTGCCGCGTCACGGTCAGCGAACACGAGCACGCTACGATTCATGCCATCGTGAAGCTCACGAGTGAGGACGACGTGGGCGAACGCAGCCTCGGCAAGGGCTCGCTGGTGCGCGTGATCGGCAAGCTGACCGAGGAAGTCGACCCGGACGACGGCGCCTCGGTGCTACGCGTCAGCTATTACCGCCACTGGCCGCGGCATTTCTTCGTCACCACGGCGATGGCCTCGGGCATGACCAAGTGATCAGGTCGGAGGTCCCGCAGCAGGCGGGACCGGCCCTGGGTGATTGAGACCGAAGCCGATCTGAAATTGTAGCCAGCCCGCGAAGCCTGTCTCACGATCAGTGAAGGCGGCTTGTGCGTTGCAGATCGAACTCGCGCAAGGTGTGCTGCGTCGACCGCCAAATGCGCGCCCAAACGCGCCCTCCAGCCCCAAGCGCAAGCCGCTTCTGGTGACCCAGTCGAACGGCAAGGCGACGCCCATCATCGTGCCGTAATCGCCAACGTCCGTGCGCGCGAGCATCACGCCCGGTGACATCACGAAGGTCGGCGTGCGCACCGCTGCGAAACCGATGCTGCCCGCATAGAAGAACGACGGGGCCTTCGCGCCCGCGCCAAAGTCGGCCTGCTGGTCACCGATGCTCTCGGTGGGAAAGGCGATCTTTGCGGTCAAACGTAAGCGTCGAGCGACGTACACGCCAGCCTGCGCACCCAGACTCACCGAATCCGAAATTCGGTGCTGCCAATCTGCCGCGACCACGATCGCGTCGAAGAACGGAGTGCTGCGCACAGCAGCGTCGACGGGCAAGCGCAGCCGCGGTGGCGGTGGCGGCGGGGGTGGTGGCAGATAGTAGTACCCGTACGCGTAGCCCGGAGGAGGTGGGGGATAGGGGTACCCGGGGG
>DATEPG010000119.1:0-14358 GCA_035273265.1 Polyangiaceae bacterium | reverse complement strand
GATCGTGCCGCCGCCGCTGACGCTCCACGTAAAGCTGGGCTGCGTGGTCAACGTGTTGCCGAATTGATCGCGGGCAACGGCGCTGAATTGCTGCGTGGCGCCCGGAGGCAACGAGGCAGAGCTGGGCGTCAACAAAAGGCTCGTCCGCGTCTGAGCGACGGTGACGGTCGTCGTGCTCGTGGCGGTCTGATTGTCGCGATCGGTGATGCTCGCCTGGAGCGTGTAACTGCCAGCCTTGGTGAAGGTTGCAATCGTGTTCTTCGAGGCGTTGCTGCCAGTGCTGGAAAAGCTGACCGATCCCCCACTCGGCGCCGTAGTAACCGACCAGCCGTAGCTCAAACTCGCCTCGCCGCCATCGTCCCGGCCGAGCACGGACAGCGCGCTGGTCGTGCCAGTTACGGTGCTCGGACTTGCCGCGGCGCTCGTCGCCACGCTGGGCGGCGCGCTAGTCGGAAAACTCTCGACGCCCGGAGCAGGAAAATTGTGCGCGGCGTCGTCCACGACCAACAGCCAGTCGCCGTTGCCGGGGGGACTGAAACCCCTGCTGCCGCTGGTGGCAAAGCTACCGATCAGCGTGCTCTGGCCGTTGCTGGGATTGTACCACCAAGCCTTGGCTTGCGAGCCCGAGACCTTGCTCATGTCCACGGTCACCGTGCGACTCGACGGCAAGAACGCCATGACGGTGGACCCGCTCGTGGTTCGCGCCGCTGCAACGTAGTCGTTCGCGCCCCAAGTGCCGAGCCCGGCCGTGACCGCGGTGTGATTCTGGTCAGGCACGAGCTCGTACCAGTGACGAGACGAGAACGCTTGGTACCAAAGGTTGGTCTGGAGCGTGCCAGGGGTGTCCATGTTCGAACGCCAGTTGAAGAACCCCCACCAATTCTGACCGGCGCAGAAGCTCGATCCCGCGCCACCCATCAACATCACGTCGTAGGCCTTGCGACGAATGTTGTCGAGCGTTCCGCCAGGCTCTCCCTCGTAGCTCTGGTCCAGATGGAACATCATCATGGCCGGCGTCTTGTTGTAGAAGTCCAGGTTCCGCTGGTAGGTCGGGTTGTAATCATAGGCGTAGTAGCCGTTGATGTTCATGTACGAGGCGAACGTCGAATTCTCGGTCGACATCACGCCATTGCCGTGGCCAACGCTGTCCCAGTGCGCCGTCCAAAGATGGTTGTCGTTCTCGCGGATGCCGTCGACGATCGCCTTCAAGCGATTCTCGAGCTCACTGCCTTGCGCGGGCGCGTTGTCGCCGCCAGCAACCCACACGATGTTGCTGAAGCTCTTGTAGCGCTGACCGAGGAAACGACCGTAGGCCAAGCTCTTGGCGACGCTGTTGTTCGCGCCGCCCAGCTCGTCGAACCAGCCTTGATTCCGATCCCCGGGATAGCCCAAGTATGAGGGTACCAGCGTAACCAGCATTCCTCGGTCTTTGGCCAAGTTGATGATCTGGTCCGCGTGTGCAAAGTAAGCTTCGTTATAGGTCGAGTAGTCCCACTGCGTAGTAAACGGAGGAATCCCCTGCCAATTGGGAGGATTGCCCGCCATGCGAATGTCGTTGGAGATGATACTCACCATCACCGTATTGAAGCCGCGCTGCTTCAACGCGTCCAAATAGTCAGTGGCATCCGCAGTGGACAGGCTCTGGATCAGCCCCCAGGATGAAGCCTGATTGATCAGGAACGGGACGTTCGCTTGATCGACGAGGTAGCGATTGTTCGCTGATAACTTCAAGGGAAAGGCGGGCGCACCCGTGAGAGTAGCTGACTGCTGAGTGCCTGCCTCCATAGAGGGAGGAGTTGCGGAGCAGCTCGAGGCGGCCACAGCAAGAAGTCCCGCCAATAGTTTAGTGATGAATGTCTGAGGCATCTTTGTCTCCGCTGCCACCGTTGGCTCCAGCGCTCTTTACAATTTCTGTGCCCTGAATCACTAGACCGTTAAACGGCCTCAGTAACTGACGGCTCAGTAACGGACGTTCACACGGGTTGCTAAGCTTGGGGTAGAAGTGGGAGCTCGGAGCTTCTCGTCATTTCTGAGGCAAGTCGGTCACTTCCAGTGAGGCACTCTGTCAACGATGTGACATTCGTCGCCATCTCAAATTGATGCACCTTTCCGGTCTGACGGAATTGTTCCACCAGTCATCGTTAAATAGGAAAGCTGGCGCGCCAGTGGTCGCAATTGCCCACTCCTCGTTGCCCCCCTCGGGGCGCACGCCCGAAAGGTCTCGGGACAATACCGTGCTGGCCTGACAAACTCGTAATCTGGTGAGCGAGGAACGCAGTCACTCGCTGGTCATGTCGACTTCGACCATGCACTCATCGTTGGCGCAGCAGGCACATCGCAGCACCCCGACGAGTGTCACGACGCCCTCTGATCGAGCAACGAAACGCGGACACGAACGGTAGCACAGTTTGTTAGGGGGGGCGCTTCGGTGTTCTTGGACGGCCAAAATCACGGGCTCGTTTTGCGGCGGTGCGAGTTCTAGATCCACGACCGATGGCGCGACATCGAAAGCTTCAGCTCAGCCGTTGGCCATCCGCGCTTCCGCGCCGTCGTCGCACGCCTTTGGCCGACCGAAATGGCGGATTTTCGCGCTTTCGGGCGCTGGTCGACATCCCTACCCTTCGGGACGCAATTCGTGATACTTGACCCCCCCATGGGTCAGGGTCTGCAGCCACGCGTCAGCGTCGTGACGCCGTTCTACAACACAGCCCAATACCTCGCCGATGCAGTGGAAAGCGTGTTGGCTCAGAGCTACGAGAACTTCGAGTACCTGCTCGTCAACAACCAGAGCACTGACGGCTCCGCCGAGGTAGCACAGCGTTATGCCGAACGGGATAGCCGCATCCGGTTGATTCGTAATGAGACGTTCGTCGGGCAAACCGAGAACTACAACGGTGCGCTCCGTCAGATCGGTGCCGACAGCAAGTACGTGAAGATGGTACAGGCCGACGACGCCATCTTCCCGGACTGTTTGCGTAACTTGGTGGCCGTCGCCGAGCAAGACTCGCGAATTGGCCTGGTCAGCTCGTACTACCTCAACGGTAACGAGCCGAGCGGTAAAGGCATCCCGTATGGATGCTCGCACATGCCGGGGCGGGAAGCCCTACGCCTGATGCTCACGTCCGAATGTTTCGTGCTCGGAACACCGAGTGTCGTTCTTTATCGCGCGGACGTCGTGCGTTCGCGTCCGGCCTTCTTTCCGCTCGGGCATCTCAATCCCGACACCGGCGCTGGCTACGAGATCTTGACTGAGCATGACTTGGGCTTCTCCCATCAGATCGAGAGCTTCTGCCGCGCCCAAGACGAATCGATCACGTCCAAGCGAGCGGGGTTCAACCCCGCGCTGCTCGACTATCTGATCACGCTCGAGCATCACGGTCGCAATCTGCTCGGAGCCGAAGAATTTCGAAAGATCAGCCAGCGCAAGTGGGATCACTACTATCGCTTCTTGGCTACCAGCGCACTGACCGAGTGGGATCCCGAGTTTTGGGCCTTTCATCGCAGGGGCCTTTCGACGATCGGGCGCACGCTCAGCTTCAGTGAGGTGATTCCGAACGTGTTCAGGGGCTTCGGCCATCTAGCGAGCGAGCCCAGAGTGACTTTCCGACGCGCCATGACGCGCCTAGTTGGTGGACGGCGAGAGCCTCCTTTCAGCTGAGCGGTCACGCTGGCGTGCCCACAGGCTGATCGATTTCATGTCTCCAACGGTCAGCGTCGTCATCCCGACCTACAAGGCAGCCGCCTGGCTGGAGATGACTCTCCGCGCAAGCTGCAACTTCAAGTCGATTGTGCCGCGCAGGCAGCCGAGGACGTGGCCGTCGTGTACTCTTCGTGGCAACAGCTCGAGTCGATAGACGGACGCTGGTGTGGCGCAGCTACATCAAGAACCCGCCGCGATGCGGAACTTGCTGCACACGTTCCACAACGTGGAATTGTTCCTGAGGGCGGAAGCGCCTGGGGGCGCGCTGCCCGCAGATGCTTGCGACGCGCTGGCCCGTCGCTATACCCGGATGATCGACTTCTACCGAGTGCACGATCCGGAGAGCTTCCGCAACATCCTGCTCTGGCTGGAGGGGCTTGGCTTCAGCCAACCACCGCACCTGTCGTTGCCGTTGCGTACGCTCTCGCGCTTCGCCGGCTACGAAAACGCGCTGCGGATTCGAGCCGGCTATCGCCGTTTGCGTCGCGCGTCGTCAGACCCGTGACGAGCGTGCGCACTCGCAGCGCGCCGTCGTGGCGCGCCGCGAGTGAGAGCCCGAACTCACGACAAGGGCGAGGGCGAGACGACCGAGCTGCTCGGCGCAGGCTGCGGCGCGTTCAGTACGTCGTCGAGCCAACGCTCACCCCTGAAGTGCAGGTACTGCTCGGCCCGCAGACGATCGGCGATGCGACCCGTCGGGAGCTCGACATCCTTGTAGCGAAGCGGTTGATCTTTGGCGATCGCACGCTTGAGGCGACACCCTTCGACCAGCCCTTCAGGCAGGTACTGCTCGGCGCTCATCTCCTCGACATTCACCGCCTCGCCGTAAGTCATGTACATGCCGTATTCGTCCAGCACTTCGCCAGCGTTCAGGTCGCGTTTAGCGACCGCGCACACCTCGACGACTGGGCCGCCCAGCGGCGGCGCCAAGCCGTCTTGAAACAAGACCACGCGTGCGATTGCGTTTGGGGCCTCGAAGTGCACGAGGTGGTACGGGATCCAGAACGGATACAACGGCCCCTCGCCCATCTTGTATAGGTTCAGGTAGTGGCGCTGCTTGGGATCCGAGTGCTCTGCCAGGACGAACACCTTCACGCCTTGTGGGCCAACCGTGTAGTCGATGATGCCGCCGAGCTCCCGCACGGCATCCAGATCGTAGAGCTTCTGAATGTCCATGATGTTGCCGTCGTAGGCGCGACCACGCGACATGCCACGAGTTTGCACCTTGAAACCCGTTGCGTTCGCGACGATCGCTTGCTCGAAGCTGATCTTCGAGCCGTCGGCGAAGGAGGTCACCATCGCTGCGTTCTGACCCCAGCGTTCGGCCCAACCCTGCTGAGTGGTCGGATTTCGATACGGGTCCTGCAAGCCTTTGACGTTTCCCACGACGCGTGGCGTGAGGCCGAGGCCCTTGACCCAGCGGACGAGGTTCATCTGCACGCCCGGTTCGTCCCCGTCACATGCCGAGAGGATGACGCCAGCCTTCTTGGCATAGACCTGGAGGATGGGCCCGAGCGTCGCGTCCACCTCGGCGTTCATGAGCACTACGGATTTTCCGTGCTTGAACGCCTCGAGGATGATGCGCGCGCCGAACTCGACCGAGCCCGTTACGTCGACGACGACGTCGATGTGTGGTGAACGACAAATGGTGTAGGGGTCCTCGGCCACCGCTGGCCGCCCCTTGAGCACCGCCTCGTCCAGCTGCTGCTGCGTACCGCAGCTGGCGACGTCTTTGGCGCCAGAGTACTCGTAGACACCGAAGGCGCGCTCTGGGCGGCGATTGTAGATCGCCGACATTCTCATGCCGGGCACGCTATTGACGATTTGATTCGTCAAGCCTTGGCCCATGAAGCCGGCACCAATCATGCCGACGCGGATTGGCTTGCCCTGTTCTTCTCGCTCGCGAAGTGCTCGATCGACGATAATCATCGCTTTTTCCTGTTCTTCAGAGGGCCATGCGTTGCTTGAGCTCGGCTTGGATTTCCAAGAACGGCTTCCATACGTTGTCCTTGTCCGAGATGACCGTCATCGGTAGGGGCCAGCTCAGACCCAGCGTCGGGTCATTGTACATCAAGCCGCCCTCGACGCCCGGCGTGTAGAACTCGCCGACCTGGTAGCTCGTTTCGGTCGCGTCCTCGAGCGCTTGGTAGCCGTGAGCGAAGCGCTCGGGCACGTACAATGAACGTCCATTGTCGGCGCTCAGCTCGACCGACACATGTTGCAGGAACGTGGGGCTCTCAGGCCGCAAGTCGACGATAATGTCCAGGATAGCGCCGCGCGTGGCCCGGACGAGCTTGGTTTCGGCGGCGGGCAAGTACTGAAAATGCATGCCGCGAACCGTGCCCTTGAGCCGGTTGAACGCGACGTTGGCCTGGGCAATGACGGGCTTGAGCCCATGTTCAGTGAACTCGTTCTGACAGAACGCCCGCGCGAAGAAGCCGCGGTTGTCCTCCCGACGCTCGAGGTCGAGGATGAAAGCGCCCTTGAGCTTGGTCTCGGTAAAAATCATCGTTTTTCCAATACGTGTTGTTGTCGACTAGCGACGCCAAACTTCCCACGGCGCACGTCCGGCCGCGACGATCTCGTCGAGCTGAATCTTGTCCTTGAAAGTATCCATGCTGCGCCAGAAGCCATGATGCGGAACCGCAATCAGCTGCCGCTGCTCGATCAAACGCTGAAACGGCTCAATCACGAGTTCTTCGCCGGGCTTCATGTACTCGAAGATTTTGGTCTTCAGCGCAAAAAAACCGCCGTTGATCCGAATCGGCGACTCTGCCACGTGCTCCAGCCGCAGCGCTAGGTTCTGAGAGTCGGCGTGGACGACGTGAAAGGACTGGGGAACCGGAACACTCAGGAACGACGCGAGCTTGCCGCTCTCGTGAAACGAGTTGACGTATGCTCCGCAGTCCAAATCGGACAAGCCGTCGGCGTAATTCGCGAGGAAAGACTCTTCACCCACGAGGTGTTCGCGCACGCGCATCAAGCGTTCGCCGATGTTCGACTTGGCACCGGTGTCCACGAACGTGATGCGCCAATCCTCGATGTCGCTGCTCAGCAGCTTGACGTCGCGAGCGCCACCGGAGAGCACGAAGTCGTTCGACTGGGTCTCCTTGTAAGAGAGGAAGTAGTCCTTGATCGCGTTGCCACCGTAGCCGAGACACAAAATGAAATCTTTGTGCCCATAATGGGCGTAATACTTCATCAGATGCCAAATGATGGGACGGGGCCCAACGTCCACGAGCGGCTTGGGTATCCTTTCCGAGTACTCTCTGAGCCGCGTACCCAATCCACCGCAAAACAGTACGACTTTCATCTAGACCCCTAGCTGTTTGACCGGTCCATTGCACACTTCTCACGATTGTCGCCGGGTTACCGACCGAGGGCAACGAAATGCTCGCGGCCGGACAAATTACCAACGCGGGCTCGGGCTTCGGAGTGCGCCGGAAGCGCGAGTGCAGCCGAAAACGGAGTGACTGGGTCATCGGAGATTTCGCGCTCAGCGTCTCGAAGATCCGGCGGGACTCTGATAGCTTCGGGCGCGGTAGTCGCGACATCGTCGCTGAAGGCGCGCCCAGGCAGGATCACGATTTCTAGCAGGGCCAAACACCGAGCGCTGGCACCAGACCCACACGAGGAATCGATGAAAGTTCTAGTCACCGGGCATCGCGGATACATCGGAGTCGAAATGGTTTCGGTCCTGGCCAAGGCCGGGCACGAAGTCGTCGGGCTCGACACGGGCTTCTTCAACGGCTGCGACTTCCGGGGAGCGCCAGACGACATCCCGGAGCTAGTGGTCGACCTTCGGGACGTGACCGAAGAGCAGCTGAAGAGCTTCGACGCGATCGCCCACCTCGGCGCGTTGTCCAACGACCCGTTGGGCGATCTGAATCCCAACCTCACGTACGACATCAATCTTCACGCTTCCGTGAAGCTCGCGCGAGCGGCGAAGGCCGCTGGCGTCAAGCGCTTCTTGTTTTCGTCATCGTGCAGTTTGTACGGCGCAGGCGGCGACGGCTTCCTCGACGAGACGGCTGCCTTCAATCCGCAAACGCCCTACGGCGAGTCGAAGATCCGAGTCGAGCAGGAGCTCACCTCACTCGCCGACGAAAGCTTTTCGCCAGTTTACCTCAGGAACGCGACGGCGTACGGCGTATCACGGCGTTTGCGCGCCGACATCGTGGTCAATAACTTGGTCGGTCATGCGATCACCACGGGCAAAGTCTTGCTCCAAAGCGATGGCAGCCCTTGGCGTCCGTTGGTTCACTTGCGAGACATCATTCAGGCCTTCGAATGTTGCCTGGCCGCGCCGCGTGACGCGATTCACGATCAAGCCTTCAATGTCGGGAAGACCTCGGAAAATTTCCGTATCCGCGACGTTGCCAACACGGTCGCGGAGGTCGTGCCCAATTGTGAGGTCGCATTTGCCGCGGGCGCCTCTGCGGACAACCGCGACTACCGCGTCGATTTCTCCAAAATCGAAGCCAAGCTGCCCGGCTTCTCGACGAAGTGGACGCTGCGCGCCGGCATCGAAGAGCTGTACCAGGCCTACAAGGCAGGCGGCATGACTCGCGAAGTCTGGCAGGGGCCGCTCTATTACCGGCTGCCTACGATCCGCGGGTTGATGGCGAACGGCACGTTGGATATCAACTTGCGGCATCCCTAAACCACGAGGAACCGACATGCTTCCCATCAGTCTCGGCCCTGGCTCGACGAAGCCGCTTCGAATCCTGTGTTTGGGCGCCCACAGCGACGACATCGAGATTGGTTGTGGTGGCACGATCTTGAAGCTACTGGAGGCCTACCCAGGATCATCCGTGACCTGGGTAGTGTTCTCCTCGAATGATCTGCGGGAGGCCGAGGCACGCGGCAGCGCAGCCGCGTTTCTCGAATCCGCAGCCGGCTCGAACGTGATCGTGCACCGCTTCAAGGAAAGCTATTTTCCCCACGCGGGCTCCGAAATCAAAGACAGCTTCGAGGAGCTCAAGCGCTCCGCGACGCCGGACGTGGTGCTCTCCCATCACCGGCACGACGTTCATCAGGATCACCGGACGATTGCGGAACTTACCTGGAACACGTTCCGCAATCATCTGATCTTGGAGTACGAGATCCCGAAATACGAGGGGGATCTCGGGCATCCGGGCTTGTACGTGACGCTCAGCGCCGCTCAGGCGTCGCGCAAGGTCGAGCTGCTACTGAAGCATTTTGCTTCCCAGGCGGGCCGCTCTTGGTTTCGACCCGAAACGTTCCGCGGCTTGATGACCGTGCGCGGCATCGAATGCAACGCGCCCGATGGCGCAGCAGAGGCCTTTCACGTGCGCAAAGCGGTGCTCTGACGCTCAGGCGTTGCCCAGGGCCGCGACCGTCGCCTCGGCCAAAGCCAGCGACGCAGTGAGCCCTGGGGACTCGATGCCGTAGAGGTTCACGAGCTCCGGCACGCCGTGGTCCGAAGGCCCCTGAATGACGAAGTCTCGGGCGGGCGTGCCAGCAGGGCCAAGCTTGGGCCGAATCCCGGTGTAGCCTGGAACCAGCGCACCGTCGGCAAGCCCGGGGTAGTAGGCGCGAATCGCCGCGTAAAACGAGTCCGCACGGCTTTCGTCGAACGCGTAGTCGACGCCATCCAGCCATGACACGTCTGGGCCAAAGCGAGCTTGCTTGGCCATGTCCAAGGTGAGGTGAACGCCCAGTCCACCTGGCACTGGCACTGGGTACACCAATCGGTTGAAGGGCGCGCGACCTGCAAGAACGAAGTAGTGACCCTTCGCGAAATGCTGCTCCGGGATGCTACTCGTGGGTACCCCGCTGAGCGAGCGAGCCACCTCTTGGGCCCGCAAGCCGGCCGCATTGACGACCGTCCGACAGATCGCGCCGAACGGCTCGGAACCGCCAAACGCCAGCTCGAACCCGCTGCCCAGCACGCTTCCCCCGAGAACGGGCGTGGAGACGACGACGTGTGCTCCGCGAGCTTCGGCGTCTGCGCGAAGCGCTGACATATAGCTGTGGCTGTCGATGATGCCGGTAGAAGGCGAGAGCAATCCCCGAACCGCCCGCACCGAAGGTTCTAGCGACGCGATCTGCGCCTGATCGAGCCAAGTCAGGTCATGAACGCCGTTGGCCTCGGCCTGCAATTTGATGCGCTCGAGCGTTCCTACTTCTTCAGCTCGAGTGGCCACGATGATCTTGCCAATTCGCTCGTGTGCCACGTCACGACGCTCGCAGTAGTCGTACAGCGCGCGTTTACCCGCGACGCACATTCGCGCCTTCAGCGAACCAGGGTCGTAGTAAATCCCGGCGTGGATCACCTCGGAATTGCGAGAGCTGGAGTGTGAACCGAGGGTCGACTCGGCTTCCACCAGGGTCACCTCGCGGCCGCCGAGCGCGAGCGCCCGAGCAATCGCCAAGCCCACGACCCCACCACCAATGACGACTACGTCGAGTTCGATGCGATCACTCACGCTCGTGTCCCCTTGCCGCTTTTCTGCACTCGACTCATGGCTAGCTCGCGCGCCCCCGAATGGTTTCGAGGACAGCGCAAGTTAGTCTCAGCGCAGCCGGAAGTAAACGGACCTGCGGCGGGCCGCGCCCAGCAGCGAGAACTATTAACCCATTAGGGTGATATAAACGCTGCCCGGCAACAGCTCCTCGACCGTCGAGCAGCCAGTGTGCCTGCGAGCTCACGTGCCGCGATGTCGGCCGTCCGGCGAAGAATCCAGCGTAGGCGAACAGGCGGCTTGCCCGCTCATGCACCGGCCGGTACTCTGGGAACTACCGCAGAATGAGCGCAAGACCAACGGCCTACGTGATGGAGCAGACGCTCGGCAACATCACCCACTATTTGAATCTAAAGCTCGCGGAGGCGGCAGCGGAAGCCCCGGGCCCACGCTGGCTACCGATCGATTACCGCGCAGGCCGCTTGCCCTGGACGGTGAGCGGCGGGCTGATGGCTCGTCAGGCGCTCGGCAGCATACTGCCCGAAGTGGACGGCATCTTCATGCACACGACCACGCTCGCGCTGATGTGCGTGGACTACTTTCGCAAAAAGCCCACCATCCTCTCCACGGACGGCACACCGGCGAACAAGCGCAACATGCGCAGTGCCTACGGACTGAAGGAACAGAGCGGCCTTCGCGAACGGGCCAAGCGCTCGCTGTACGGCAAGGTTTACGGCACCGCGGCGGGGCTCGTCGGCTGGTCCAACTGGGCGAAGGCGTCCTTCGTCGAGGACTACGGCTATCGCGAACAAGACGTGGCGGTGATTCCGCCGGGCGTCGACCTCTCCGCGTTCGTGGCCGGGGATCGCGAGCACGAGCTGCCGCGCCTTTTGTTCGTCGGTGGCGATTTCGAGCGCAAGGGCGGAAACCTGCTCTTGGACGTCTTTCGAAAGCGTTTGCAGGGTCGCGCAGAGCTGATCTTGGTCACGCGAGACGAAGTAAAGCCCGAACCGGGCGTTCTGGTGCACCGCGACGTGAAGGCCAACTCCGCCATGCTGCGGCAGCTGTACGCAACGTCGGACATTTTCGTACTTCCCACACAAGCCGATTGCTTCTCGCTCGTGTGCATGGAGGCACTGGCGGCAGGCCTGCCTGTCGTAGCCACCAAAGTGGGCGGCATCCCCGATATCGTGCTCGACGGCAAGACCGGGCGTCTGCTCGAAGCGGGTGACGCCGCTGCGCTCGGCGACGCCTTGGAGACGCTCGTGACCGATCCCAAGCTGCGCCGTGAAATGGGCGCGAATGGGCATGCTGACGCGGTCCTTCGCTTCGACGCCCGGGAAAATGCCCGGCGCTTATTCGAGTTCGTTCGACATCGCTGCTAGCGTGACCGCCCGCGGGGCTCAAAAACGGCACAACACGACGGACGCGGCGGACGTGGCGCAGCGTAGGTAGAATGTGGGCACTCGAGCGGAAACTAGCTACTATAGACGCCGCCCCTTGTAGGGGAGTACGAACGTAGGGAATCAACAGGCAACCGTGAACGTGCGCCCCGAGATCAATCTGCTGCGAGACTTTACGGAGGGACCGGCCTTGCGTATTCGCGCCGCAGAGTGGCTCTTTGCGCGGTCACCGGCATTCGTGGCGGCTCGCGCGGTAACGGCCGCGCTGCGACTGGGCGGAGTAAAAATCGGGCGAGCCAGCGTGTTCTGGGGGATGCCGACTTTAACCGGCATCGGTGACGTTGCGTCGCGCCTCACCGTAGGCACCTACTGTGGGTTCAACGCCCGTACCTACTTCGAACTCGACGGGCAGATCAGCATCGGGGACCACGTAGCGGTCGGACAAGACGTCATGTTTCTGACCCGCACCTATGACACGCTGAACCCGCTGCAACGCGCGGGCAAGCCGGGCTCGGCGCCGATCGAAATCGGCAACGGGTCTTGGCTGGGCGCTCGTTGCACGATCATGCCGGGCATAAAGGTAGGCCCGGGTTCCGTGATCGGTGCCCAGGTCGTCGTCGACAAAGATGTCCCCCCAAATATGTTGGTCATGGGCAAACGACGAATTTCAATCGCGAAGTGGCGCTGAACAATGGGGCAAAAGTCGAAAGAACGCAGCGCAGACCGCACCGAGGTGAAACTCACTGGCTGGAAAAAGTTCCAAAACCTGCTGAGGGAAGACACCAGCGGTATTCACCCGCGGTTGATCGCGCTCAACTTCCTGACCGGGCTCTTGCCCCGCCACCGCGCGGGTTACAGCCGCGCCAAGCTGTTCTCCTTGACTGGGTTTCGGATTGGCGACGGTACCCGCTTCGCCGAGACACCCAAGATTAACGGCGATGAAGATCTGTACGACAATCTGGTCGTAGGCAACTACTGCCAGATAGGTCCCGCCTGCGTGTTCGATCTGGCCGAGAAGATCACGATCGGCGATCGCGTGACCATCGGCCCAGGCGTAATGCTGCTCACCAGCACGCACGAGCTGGACATCCGTGAGCATCGCGCTGGGCACTCTCAGCTGATCCCCGTGACGATCGGCGACGGCGCGTGGATTGGGCCGCGGGCGGTGATCTTACCCGGCGTCAACATCGGCGCGGGAGCCGTCGTCGACGCCGGCGCCGTCGTCAACAAGGACGTGCCACCGAACATGCGGGTTGGGGGGATGCCCGCAACCGTCATCGCCGAGCTCGACTCCGGCGGCTCGAGCGATTCGAGCAATTCGAGCAATTCGAGCAACGACACGAAACCTTGAGCGCGATTGCGCCCTTCGAAGCGTTGTGCCTAAAGTAGGCATAATGGTGACCGGTATCGTCTGCACCAAGAATCGACCGATACCCATCGCGCACGTCGTCGAGTCACTGCTGCGCGGGGAGAGCGGGCCGTTCGAGTTGATCGTCGTCGATCAGAGCGACGGACGAGAAACGGAGGATGCGCTCGAGCGCTTCAAGAGCGACGCTCGCTTCCGCTATCTTCGTTCGAAAGCGCGCGGAAAAGGCGCAGCGCTCAACGAAGGCATCCGCATGGCCACGGGCTCGATCGTCGTCTGCACCGACGACGACTGCGAGGCGCCCCCCGGCTGGATCACGGGCATGGCGCGCGCGCTCGAATCCCAGCCCACGGCCGTGGTCCTGTTTTGTAGCGTCGTGCCGGTGCCCTACGACACGAAGCTGGGCTATGTGCCCGCTCACGAGTTGAAGAAGGACCGGCTACTTCGCAGTATTTCGGCAATTTGCTGGGGCCTCGGCATTGGGGCCGGCATGGCGCTGCGCCGTGATTTCGCGCTCTCGATCGGCGGCTTCGATGAGTCCTTCGGGCCAGGCGCCCGCTTCCCCTCGGCCGACGAGTGGGACATCGCCATGCGCGCTCTGCTCAACGGGCATCACGTGTTCGAGACAGCAGGACTATCGATCGTTCACGATGGCTTTCGAACGTTCGAAGAGGGCCGCAAGCACACCGCTCGTGATTGGATTGCGCTCGGGGCCGTGTGTGCAAAGCCGCTGCGCGCCGGTCGCTTCGAAGCGGCCGTCATTCCTCTGTGGTTGTTTTCAACCAAGGCGCTCTGGCCTCCAATGGCAGACCTGCTGCACCTGCGCAAACCGCGAGGAGCAGTGCGCATCGTGTCTTTCTTGCGTGGCTTTGGCGTGGGGCTCAGCCAGCGCGTCGATCGAGCGACGCTGCGCTTCCTCTAGCGATCCGCAGGCTCGTTCACAGCGGTGTCACGGTGAAGCCGACGAACGCAGCCCAGGTGAGCGGCACCACGGCGGTTCCCTCGTACTTTTGCCAGAACGCGCGCATGCCGGTGTCCAGCGAGAGTGCGTCGGCTAGTTGATAGCCCATGGTCAAGAAGCCAGCGACTGAGCTCAACGCGCCGTTCTGCTTGCTCTGGCCATCCGCCCCTTGCGGCGCGAGCAGTGATAGCGCGGTGTTGGCGCCGAGCGCCGAGTAAAAACGATTCAAGCTCCAGCCCGCTGAAACACCCAGATTGAGGCGGGGGTCGACCGTGGCGCGAATGGGATCGAGCGCGGGAGCGGAAGACGCTGTGAGCGAGAGCGAAAGCTGGCTGCGCTCGACCTTGGTTTGATAGATGATCGAGGAGAAGAACGTGGGATAGATCGACCAAGCGATCAGGCCGTCTGGTTGAGACGTTCGTGACGCGCTCAAACCAGCGCCCAGCCGGGAGCTGGTTTTCTTGCTGAAAAGGTGGGTCCAGGACTCATTGGCGTTATAA
>DATEPG010000118.1:0-7869 GCA_035273265.1 Polyangiaceae bacterium | reverse complement strand
CGACGCTCGGCGCAATCGTCCTGGCCGACCTCGAAGGTGATCTCGAAACCGAGCTGGCCAAACAGCGCGCCCTGGCCGCCGCCGCGGGCGAGACGCTCGTCCTGTGGTTGGTCGTGCCCAGCTGCAAACCGTGTGACGGAGTGGCCGCCGCGTTGACCAGCAAGGAAGCCCAGAAGGCACTCGCCAAGGTGCGCCTGGTGCGGGTCGATCGCGACGACTTTCAACCGGAGCTCGATCGTTTGGGTATTCCCACTGAAAAAATCCCTGGGTTCGCACTTCTGGATACACGCAACCACGCGCGGGATTTCATTCACGGCGGCGAGTGGGACGCGGACATTGCGGCCAACATAGCGCCAGTATTGGGGAAATTCGCACGCGGCAGGTACGCGAAACGCCGCGACCGCTGGCGTGGTCCGGCCCGCGAAGACGAAACGCAGCTGTAGGCCGCGCCGCGCCCGCGGACGGTGGATTTTTGGTACTATCCGCGGCCCTGAATGACGAGCGTTCAACACTTGATCACGCCCCTGCCCGTTGGTGCTTCCGTTGCCCCTGGTACCCTTCGCGCGCGGCTGGAGGAGCAGCGGGCGCGCGGCACTCAGCTAAACCTCAAACAAGCCGTGGGGATCGTGGTCCCGCTGTGCGTGCAGGCCGCCGAGCTTCACCGCGCCGGACATCGCCTGTACCTGCACGCCTCGAGTTTGGTCGAGGACGAATACGGTTTTTATCAAATCTCCCTGGCGCACGCGAGCAAGGCGCCGCTCTTGCCGCGCGATAAGGCGTGTATGGCGCCCGAGGAACGCGCTGGCGCCCCGGGCACCGCGCGCGCCAGCGTCTACGCGCTGGGTGCCATCCTGTACGAGCTGCTGACGGGCCTCGCCGTTGGTCCCGGGATGCGCCGCCCGAGCGAGGTAGTTCCCGGTTTAGGCCCTGATTTCGAGGCGATGCTGGCCAAAGCCTTGGTCTCCGACCCGGCGCACCGCCCGGATGATTTGAACGCGCTGGCCCAGGCACTCCACAGTTTCGCACCGCCTGGCAGCGTCGTTCCCCCGCCCCCCGCGGATACCTCACACCTCGACCACGACGTGGGCTTCGACGTCGACGTCTCGATGTCGATGCTGCCGCCCGTGCCGAGCGGCAATAGTCCTTATAACTTGGGCGTAGTTCAGCAACGCGCGCGAGTCCCCGGTGACGCCACGAGCGAACTGGCGACGCTCAAGGCGCGACTCGAGAGTGATCCGCGGCCCCGCTACGTCGTGGTCAAAGACGGCATGGACCATGGCCCGTTCAGCGCGGTCGAGCTGCTGCAACAAATTGCCACGCACACGTTCCTGGATGCCGACGTCGTGCGTGACTCGCTCAGCCAGGACGAGCGGGCGATCAAGGACTGGGATGAATTCGCCCCATTCGCAGAAAATGCCCGGCTGTCCCGCGATATTACCGCGGAAAAAGCCGCCATCGAGCGAGTCGTGGTCCAAGAGTCGCGCAGCACCCGCGGCAAAACGCTGATCGGGGTGCTGGGGGTCGGCGCGCTCTTGCTGATTGCCGGGCTTTGGTTTCTCAAGGCGCGTGCCAATCGCAACGACGAGGTGGCGGTCCAGGTGGAATCGCAGTCCAACGTCGAATTGGACGCGGGGCTCCACTCGACCAAGAAAAAGGGTGGCGGCGGTGGTCGCGTCGTCGGCCGCAGCGGCGGCTTTCCGATCCTCGGCGGCGGGCAGAGCTGCGAGGCCGCCCAGGCTTCGTATGTCGAGGAGATGAGCGTCGGCGGCCCGCGTGGGCAGGCCGACATCACCGGCGGACAGTACGCGGCAATCCTCAATCGAGGCAGCTACTTCGCCCACTGCAACGTGCCCGACAGCGCAAAAATCAGCATCTGTGCCGCGGTTCAGAATGGCCGCGCGGTGGGCGTCACGGTGGTCGTGACGCCACGTAATCCGGGCGCATCCTCGTGCATCGCGGCCGGCGTGCGCGGCCTGGGCTTTCCCAGTAACCCCAAGCTCGACGTCACCCACACGAGCTTCTAAGATCGATCGGAACCCATCAGCGCGCGGGCGGAGCGAGAAACATGAAGCAACCAGGGACAGCTGGGGATCGCGGATGGCGCGGCTTCGTGTGCGGCGCCCTGCTGCTGACCGGATGCAACGTGCCGATCGCGATCGGCTTGGACGAAAATGACGCCAACCACGCCGTGGTCGCTCTGGAGAAGAGCGGCGTGGCTGCGGACAAAGAGCGCGATCCAGACAGTGAGGGGCGCTGGCGGATCAGCGTTGCCCGAGACGACGCCTCGACCGCGGCCGGCATCCTGACTTCCGAGAGCCTACCGCCAGCGGCCAGTCCGGGCTTGCTCGAGACCCTCGGGCACAGCTCGATCGTCCCCAGCCATGCTGCGGAACAGGCCAAATTCGTGGCCGGGACGTCGGGCGAGCTGGAACGCTCGCTGCGCAGCTTGGATGGCGTGGTCTCTGTCCGCGTGCACTTGGCCGTCCCTGTCCACGACTCGCTGACACCGGACGAAGCACCGCCACCGGCTTCCGCGTCGGTCCTGTTGCGTCATCGCGGCTCGGCGCCGCCAATCGCAATCAACGACATCCAGCGGCTGGTGGCCGGCGCGGTCCCCGGGTTGTCCAGCAGCCAAGTGTCTGTGGTGGCCGCCCCGGTTCCCTTGCCGCCGCGCCGAGCCGAACGTGAGCTCTCGCGCTTCGGGCCAGTCACCGTGACGCGCGCCTCGGTTTTCCCGCTGCGGACGATCATGGGCGGTGCTCTGCTCTTGAATCTGGGCCTGCTGGGCGCGCTGTTTCTGGTTTGGACGCGCGCGCGCCGAGCCGAGTCGAGCCTCGCCGATCAACGTGCCGAAGGGCCCCAGGGCGCGCGTTGATCCGCCTAGAAGGCGTGTCCAAGAGCTTCGACCGCGCGGCTCTCAGCGAGGTCGATCTGAACGTCCCTGCAAGCTGCCTGTTCGGCCTGATCGGACCGGGCGCTTCCGGGAAGAGCCTGCTCTTGCGCATGATTACCGGCTTGATGCGGCCCGACCGTGGCAAAGTCACGGTCGACGGCAAGGACGTGCTCGCCATGGGCGACATGCAGCTGCACGAGTACCGGAAGGGCATCGGCATGTTGTTCCAGAACAATGCCCTGTTCGACTTCATGACCGTGGCCGAAAACATTGCCTTCCCGCTGCGTCGTTTGTTCCGCTTGCCGGAGACGGAGATCGAAGAGCGCGTGGCCGAGCGCCTTTCGCGAGTGGATTTACCGGGCTTCGAGAGTCGCCTGCCCGCGGGGCTGAGCGGCGGTCAGAAAAAGCGTGTTGGCGTGGCCCGCGCCACGGTCACGCGCGCGCCGATTGTCTTGTATGACGAGCCAGCCGCGGGCCTCGACCCGGTCACCAGTCAGAAAATTTTCGACCTGCTGCGCGCCGAGCAACGCGCCGCCAACTCCACCGTCCTCATGGTCTCCAGCGATCTCGACCGATTGCTGACCGTGACGGACCGCGTGGGCATGATGCTCGATGGTCGATTGATCTTCGAAGGCACCACGGAAGAGGCAAAAAACGCGGCTGACCCGCGCGTTTACCAATTCGTCCACGGCAAGGTCGACGGCCCGCTGTAGACTGCGAGCGCATGCCAGCCGAGACCAGCGGAAGGCCCAGCCCCGCGTTCGCGGGCCTGGCTCTGAAAGCCAACGAGTGGCTGAGTCTGCTCGGCGGCTTCGGGGTATTGTTCGGCGAAATCGTGCGGCGCACCTTGCGGCGCGACTTCGACCGCGGCGAATTTCTCAGGAATTTGTATCGCATGGGCATTAAATCGATGCCCATCGTGACCGTGACTGCCTTGTTTACGGGCGGGATCATGGTGATCCAAGCCGCGCCCATCGTGCAGCGCTACGGCGCTTATGGCCTTCTCGGTTGGGGTGCGGGCTTCGGGACACTGCGCGAGATCGCGCCGCTCTTGACGGCGCTGATGATCAACGGCCGCGTGGGCGCCAACAACACCGCAGAGCTCGGTACGATGGCCGTCACCGAGCAGATCGACGCCCTGCGTGCGCTGGCCATCGACCCGGTCGGCTTCTTGGTCGCGCCACGCTTCTTGGCCATCGTGATCACGCTGTTTTTATCGACCATTTTCTCGGACGCGCTGGCGCTCTTGGGCGCCGCCTACGCCGGCTTGGGATTTTTGGGCGTCGAACCAGCGGTGTTCTATCGCGGCCTAACCACCGGCTTACTGGACTTTGGGGACGTCGCGCACGGCTTGGAGAAGAGCATCGTGTTCGGCATCGTGATCGGCCTCTCCAGCTGCCATTATGGGCTCTCGACCAAGGGCGGGGCGCCGGGCGTCGGCCGTTCCGTCAACGCCACGGTCGTCGCCAGCGCGGCCGGGATCTTCGTGCTCGATTACCTGCTCTCCTTTGCGCTTTCATGAGCGCGCCGGCCGAACCCAGCGTCGAGGCCCTGCGCAATACCCGCTCGGCGATCGCGGGCGCGCTCGGGCGACTGTTTTTGGATCTGCTCGCGACAACGCGCGATTTGTACCGCGTGTTCGTGCTCACGCTCTATTATTCGCTGCGCGGCGAGCCCAATCGGCCGGCTTTTTTTCGACAAATGTACGAAATCGGCAATCGCTCGCTGGGCTTTCTGGCGATCGTGATGGGCTTCATCGGCATGATCTTGGTCTATCAGGGCGGCCTGCAAACTCAGCGCGTGGTGCCAGATCTATCGCTGCTCGGCGCCACCTTCCTCCAGCTCCTGGTGCGTGACCTGGCTGCCAGCATTTGCGCGCTGATGTTGGCCACGCGCGTCGGCGCGGGCATCGCCGCCGAAATCGGCTCGATGGTCGTGACCGAGCAGGTCGATGCCCTGCGCATGTGCGCCACCGACCCCATCGACTACCTGATCCGGCCGCGCTTCTTGGCTTGCCTGTCGATGTTTGGTGCGCTGGTCGTGATCGCCGCAGGCGTGGCATTTCTGGCGGGAATGTGGACCGCGCACGCGTTCTTCGGCATCAACCCGCGGACTTTCGCCAACGTGAGCATGGTGAGCATCGGGGACCTCACGATCGGCCTGACCAAGTGCTTGGCCTACGGCGCGGCCATCCCCGTGATCAGTGGCTACTGCGGGCTGACTGCATTCGGCGGGTCCGAAGGCGTGGGCGCGGCCACCACCCGCGCCGTGGTCAACTCGTCCTTGGCGGTGATCATGCTGAACTTCGTGATCAGCGGCGCCGGTTACTTGGTCTTCGGCTGAGGGCTCTTGAGCACCGTGCCCGAGGGCGCAATCGAACACCAGCCATAGCAGCAGTCCGCGAGCTGCTTGTCGCGTCGCCGCTGCTGGGTCTGTGACACGTCGAACAGGGCCGCGTTCGGGGCTGAAAAAGCCGCGACCTCGGGTGGCTTGAGCGCGGCGGGGCAGTGTTCGAAGGGACTTGGACCGGGCAACGAGGTGCCGCCTTCGAGCTCGCGCATGCAAAAGCTCTCATGCAGGCCGTTGGCATCGCGGCAGGCAGCCGGAGAGGCCTGCGCGGGGTCGGCGATCTGGACCCGGGCACACCAGCCGTAGCAGCAGCTGTGACCCGGCGGCACCCGTTTGCGCGTGTATTCGGTAAAGCGCTGGTCGAACGCAGCGACGCGGCCAACGGCCTGGAACGACCCATGGCGGATATCCGTGGTGGCCGGGCAATTGTCGAACGGCTCCGGCGCCGGGCGCGACGAGGACAACGGCAAGAGGTCGTCGCAGAAGTACTCCCGTACTTCGTCCTCCTTGCACGGCAGGCTGGGATCCGGCGGGCGCGCGGCCGCGGTCGCGCGCACCGGCTCCGATCCGTGACAAGCCGTCAAGATCCCGAAACCCACCGTGAAGAGCGCTGCACCCCGAAGCCGCAGCGCCACCAGGCCAAACCGAGCCATTTTCACAGCGCGTACACCGTTTTCCGGCCGGGAGTCAATGCCGGCGCTCAGAGCCCCGCTGCGCAAGATCTCGCTTGCCCGCTTCTTGACCGCTACTTGCCGCTTCTTGCTCGCTTGCCCGCGGCAGACGCGCTCTAGTGTCCGGGCGTCGACGATGATCTCCTTTCGGGCCGTTTCCAAGTCCTTCGGGGACAAACAAGTGCTGCGCGAAGTCAGCTTCGACGTGAACGCGGGCGAGGTTTTCTTCATCATCGGCGCGTCCGGCGTGGGCAAGAGCGTGCTGATCAAGCACTTGATTGGGCTGCTGCGTCCCGACTCAGGTGAAATTTGGCTGGAAGGCGAAGAAGTCAGCCGCTTCAGCGAAGCCCGGATGTATCCCGTGCGCAAGAAGTGCGCGATGGTCTTTCAGCACTCCACGCTGTTCGACTCCATGACCTGCGCGGAGAACGTCGCGCTGCCGCTGCGCAAGCACCAAGCGCTGAGCCCGAACGATGCGCTGGCTGAAGCGCATCGGCTACTGACCAAGGTCAAGATGCAGGACTTTGCCAGCCGTTTTCCCAGTGAACTCGGTGACGGCATGAAAAAGCGTGTGGCGATCGCCCGCGCGCTCACCTTGTCACCCCGCTACGTCCTGTTCGACGAGCCAACGACCAGCCTGGATCCCGTGAGTGCCCGGCGCGTCGATCAGCTGATCCGCGAGCTATCCGACACGCTCGGCGTGACCAGCGTCGTCGTTTCCCACGATTTGACCTCAATCTTCAGCATCGCCGACCGCATCGTCATGCTGTACAAAGGGAAGGTGAAATTAGTGGGTACTCCGGCTGATTTTCGCGGCAGTAGCGACGGCGTGATCCAGCAATTCATCAACGGCCGCGCCGAAGGGCCGATGGAAGCGTGAGCGGGAAATGAGCCAGCGGTCGATTGAAGTCAAAGTTGGTTTCTTGATCCTGGTAGCGCTCGGGCTGCTCGCAGGCTTCGTGGTCGTGATGGGCGGGCTCAGCTTGCAGCCGACATTTACGGTCTATGTCAGCTTCCAGAACCCGGGGGGCCTGCAGTCCGGCGCGCCGATCCGAATCGCCGGCGTCAAAGTCGGGCGAGTGAGTGAGCTCGAATTTCGCGGTGGCATCGTCGATCCCGTGACCCACCAACCGGAGCCGATGATCCGCGCGGTGGCCAAGATCGAGCGCCGCTACAAGAACGCCATCCACGACAATTCCCGCTGGTTCGTGACCAGTCAGGGCGTGCTCGGGGAAATGTTTTTGGCGATCGAACCCGGCTCCAGCGACCGGCCGCTACTGAATGACGAAGCGACGGTCACCGGCATCAGTCCTCCCCGCCTCGACCTGCTGCTCAGCGAAAGCTACGAGCTTTTGCACAAGGCTTACCTCGGCATCACCAACAACGAGCAAAAAATCAGTGAGACCTTCGACGGTCTGCATCGCACTTTGCACGCCACGGGTCAGTTCTTCGAGCACAACCAGGGCAAGCTCGATCACATCATCGACAATGTCGATTCGCTCTCCGGCACAGCCAGCGATACGCTCAAGGCGGCCCGCGAGCGCTACGTAGACAACCCGCAAATTGCCCGAATTTTCAACAATGTCGAGCGCACGACCACGACCCTGGACCAAAACCTAGCGCCGATCCTGAGTGACGGCCGCGCGACGCTCGCCGACGCAAAAAAGCTGACCCATGCGCTCGCCAGCGACGAACAAGTGCAGCGCTACCAGCGCATCACCTCGAACGTGAGCGATGTGACCGGCCAAGCCAAAGCGATCGCGGGGGACGCCCAAGCGCTGGTAGCGCGCGTCAAGTCGGGCAAAGGAACTGTCGGCGCGCTGCTCATGGACGAGGCGCTGTACGACGACCTGCAGGAGATGCTGCGCGATCTGAAGCACAACCCGTGGAAGTTCTTCTGGAAGCAGTGAGCCCCGGGCTAGCCGCCCGTGCCCGCTGACGCGCCGCCATTCGCGG
>DATEPG010000117.1:0-3898 GCA_035273265.1 Polyangiaceae bacterium | reverse complement strand
CGGCTCACGCACGGCCTTCGCGCCCAAAACCTTCACGGCCACGCCGCGCTGCATCCAGCGATCGGACGCGCGATACACCGTGCCTTGGCCGCCACGCCCAATCACCTCGATCAACTCGTAGCGCTGACCAACGACCTCACCGCTTCTGTCTTGGAGCTTCGCCACGTAAACAGTGTATCACCAGACCCGCAGCGAACAGGCTGTGGCAGAACGGCTACGCTCGATGAAAAGTGAATGAAAACGGAGGCATCGCCGGGCGCTTCGGGGCGGCTTAAAGCGCGGCCCGAGCTGCCGTTCGGAGTCACGAGGGGCACCATGCCGAATTCCGATTCCCTTCGCTTCGACATCGTCGGCCACGTAATGGTGATCGTCCACGCCGACACTCCTCCGAGCGACGCAGACTGGGCGCGAATGGTGGTGGTGCGGAACGCGAGCCACGAGCGCATTCGCAGCACCTTGGTCGTGGCACCGCCCCGCGCCAGCATCAACGCGAGCCAGCGCGCTGACGTGGCTCAGCACATGAAAGAGACGGGCGCGAGCATCGCGGTCGTGACCGACTCCGCTTTGGTTCGCGGCGTCGCCCGCGCAGTCGGCTTGTTGGGCCTCCGAGTGCGCGCGTTCGCGCCCGGCGAACTGGCCAGCGCGCTCGACTACTTGGCGGTACCCCAGTCACGCCACGCCGAGATGATTCGTCGCATCGACGCAATGAAGACGCAGCTACGCGGCAGCGCTTCCTCGTAGAGCGAACTTACCGTGGCAAGTCAGCGTATCGACCGCTAGATTGACGAACGATCATGCGCCTACCGACCGACCGCATCCTGCGTCATCTCGAGCTAGTGCGGGACGCAGTTTTCGATTGGAACGCTTACCCATTCACGATACCCGCGGTCGCCACGCTGAAGAGGCTCGAATTCCACCCCAGCATCACCTTCCTGGTGGGCGAGAACGGCTCTGGCAAATCGACTTTGATTGAGGCGATCGCGATCCGGGCCGGGTTCAATGCGGAGGGTGGGACCAAGAACTTCCACGCGGCGAATCGGCCGAGCGAATCGTCGCTCGAGCGTCACGTTCGACTTGCCCGTGGCGCCCGTCGTGAGCAAGGGGGCTTCTTCTTGCGCGCGGAGACCATGTTCAACGTCTCCACCGAAGCCGAGAGCTACCGAGAATACGGCTGGGCAGACATGCACGAGATGTCCCACGGGGAAGCATTTTTGTGGCTTAGCCTGAATCGTTTCCGCGACGGCGGACTGTTCATCTTGGACGAACCTGAAGCAGCGCTATCTCCGCAGCGCCAGCTCGCCTTGCTGGCCCGTATCCACCAGTTGGTCCTCAAGGGCAGCCAGTTCGTCGTCTCGACGCACTCGCCGATTCTGATGGCATACCCCGGCGCGAAGATTTTCTTGCTCGATAAGACTGGCATCCACGATGTCCGCTACGAAGATACCGAGCACTACGCGGTAACCAAAGCTTTTCTCCAGGATCCAGCGGGCATGCTCCATCGCATCTTCGAGGACGTAGAGAGGGATCTGCGAGGCTGACCCAGCGCCCTAATTTTCTGACGCTGAGCGTCCTCTGGGCACAGCTCCGCTTTTCATATTGATGGTCACCCGGCATGCACTCCCAGGCTCAGCCTTCGGCGTCGAGTTACGCCCTGAGATTGGCGAGCGGGCCGCCGGAGTTGAGCAGTGGATCACCGAAGCTCGTCACGTCTTCGAAGCCCATGTAGTGGAAGCAGGAGACGAGCATGTCGGCGAAAGACGCCTTGTTCTGGAAGTCGAGCAGGCGGCCCATCTTGAAGTGCCCACCGGCGCCGCCGGCCAGCACCACCAACGCGTCGTTCTCCGAGTGCGAGTCGCCTTGGCCGAGTTCATTCCAATGAACGACGAGCGTGTTGTCCCAGAGCGTGCCGCCGGGACCGTCGGGCGTGGCCTTGAGCAGGTCGTGAAGCGTGACGCTCTGCTGCCAAAGGTGTTTGTGAATCACTCGCACCTTGGCAAACGCGTCCTCGTCACTGGCGTGCGAAATGTCATGGTGACCCTCGGTCATCCCGAGGTTCTTGTACACGCGGTTGCTGGTGTTGCCGCTCCAGTTGAAGTTGATTGAACGCGTGCGGTCACAGGCCAATGCCCAGGCACTCACCTTGAAGAACAGTTGCCCGAGTTCGACGTGGTTCGCGTCATCGAAGACGTTCAGCTTGGGCGTGGCGAACGGCAGGGGTGCACAGGCGGCCCCGCCGGCCGTACCGACCAGGGCGCGCTCGATGTCTCGCAAACTTTGGGTGTGTTGGTCGAGCCGCTGTTGATCGGCCGCGCCGAGCTTGGCGCGCAATGAACCAAGCTCACCGATGGCGTTGTCGAGCGCCGATTGCTTCATCGCCACGCGCTTGGCCAACGCGCTGAGTGCTGCCGGATCTTTGGTCTCGTCCGCGAACAACGAGGTGTACGCGTTGTAAGGATCCGTCTCTGGATTGACCGGATTCTGCTGGCCGCCCGGGCCGGCGTGCGAGCTGACGTTCCAGATGTTGTTCTCCTTGGTATTTACCCGAAATACCAGGTGGCGCGTGGACACGCCGGGGTTGTCTTTGAGCACGCGCTCGCCGATCTCACGATCCGCACTCGGCCCGAGTACATAGCCAATCGTTTGGTCCGCACCGCCGATCGGGAACGCACCTGCGCCGGCCTTCCAGGGAGCGAGCGAAGCGCCGCCCTGTTGGTGCCCGTCGGCGCGTTCGGTCGACTTGAACCTGGAGTAGCGACGATCGAGCCGATTCAAGAGCAGGAGGTCTTTACGGTACGGCTCGAGCGGCGCCAAAAATTCGTCGAAGGTAAAGCTGGTTTCGCCGCTGTCGATGAAGCGGCGCTTGGTCTGATCGCCGTTGGCTTTGAACGCGAAGATGATGCGCCGGGGCGCGGTCATCGCCGCGCCACGGGCCGTTCGCGGCATCATGGCTTCGAGCAAGGGCAGCGCGATGCCCACCCCCGCTGCACCGCGCAGCAACGTGCGCCGACTGAGTTGCTTGCTCATGGAGCCTCCGAAGTTCGAACGGGAAGATAGAGGAAAGCGTCGGTTTGCGTCAGCGCGATCAAGAGCTCGGACAGGCTATAGGCTTTGCCTTTGAACGATGTCGCGAGCTGGGCGAGCGAGCACGCATCCGCGGGATCGGTATCCCGGCCATAGAAAAAGCGGAATGATTTGGTCACGTAACAGGAGCGAACTTCTTCACTTTGAGCCAGCATTTGCCCCAGTTGTGCCGGGCTAGACGCGGGACCATTGGCATCGAGCGTGCGGCTGATGTCGCTCGCGGTGTCGATCGCTGCGCCATGCTCGTCCACCGTTCGGGGACGCCCGACTGCGTCGAAGCCCTCGAAGACGACGCCCACCGGGTCCATCAGATCGTGGCAGCCCGAGCAGGCGCGTGAAACTCGATGCTGCTCGAGCCGCTCGCGCTGCGTGAGTTTCGAGGTATCCGTCGTCTCCAGTGTCAGATTGACGTCCGGCGGCGGCGCGGGCACCAGCTGACACAAGAGGTCGAGCCGTACCTTGAGCCCGCGGCGCACGATGGACGTACGCGTGGCTTTGTCTCGCGCCAGCATCATGCCTTGCGTGAGCACACCCGCGCGACCGGGCGCATCCACTTTCACGAAGTCCGTGCCCGTGGGGCCGGTCAGGCCATAGTGCTTGGCCAGGCCCGCGTTGGCAAACGTGTACGGCGCGGTGAATAGCTCGTTCAGATTGCCTTCCGGCCGTGCCAGCACACTGCTGACGAACGCCCGTGTTTCCTGCTGCAGCAGCGGCGCCAAGTTCGGGTCCAAGTCGGGGTAGAGCGTGGCATCGCGGGTGAAGGTGGTGGGCAGCGTGTCGGTCCCTAGCCATTGGTCGAAGTACTCGAGTAGGCGAG
>DATEPG010000116.1:0-17235 GCA_035273265.1 Polyangiaceae bacterium | reverse complement strand
GGCGTGGTGATTACCACCGAGGTCGATCGCGCGCTGGCGTTGGGCAAACCGTTGCCAACGGCGATCCGTGAAGGCGCGGTGCACGCGTTACGCGCGGTACTCACGACGGGCGCCGTCGCCGCGCTCGGCTTCTTGCCTATGGCCATGTCGAACGGCGCAGGCTCCGAGGTTCAGCGGCCTCTTGCAACCGTAGTCGTGGTCGGCGTCGGGGTAAGCACGCTCCTCACCTCGTTGGTCTTCCCAGCCATCCTATCGATCGCCCTGCGCAAGAAGGAAACGAACGAAGTGGACCCGGCGCTGGCTGTTCCAGCCCAATGATCAGGACACTCGGAAGCGCACCGTAAAACGTGCGCCCGAGCCCTGCTCTGCGCTCGGCTCCAAGCTGATTTCGCCATCGTGAGCGCGAGCGATCGCGCGCACGATGGCTAGCCCAAGCCCACTGCCCTCTTCACTGGCCTCGCGAGACCCGCGAAAGAATGGCTCGAAGATGCGTTCGGCATCGTCACTCGGCACTCCCGGTCCTCGATCCTGGACCGAGAGTACGACCGCGCCCGGCGTCGTAACGCATACTCGCACCACGCCTCCGCGCGGCGAATGCTTCACCGCGTTGTCGAGCAGGTTGATCACCAAGCGATGCAGGTCCCGTTCGTTCCAGGTATCGATCCGAGCGTCACCCTCGACTTCGACGCGCACGCCGCGCGCCTCGAGCATGCCAGCCAACTGCCCGACCGCGGAGCGGGTGACGTTCGCGAGTGATGCGCTGATGCGTGCACCGGAAATTTGCGGCGCATTGCCGCGCGCCAAGACCAACAGATCCTCGGCCAAGGTCTTCATGTGCTGCGTGGCATCGAGCGCACACACGATGGCTTCCTTGTAGTCCGCGGCGCTGCGCTCTTTGCGCAGTGCATTGGACAATTCGCCATAGGCGGCAGTGAGCGGTGAGCGCAGCTCGTGCGCGGCGTAGGAGACGAATTTCTGCTGCGAGACGACCAGCGCGGATAGCTGCTCGATCATGGCATCCACGTCCCGCCCCAGCCGCGCCATGTCCTCGTGCGGGACGCCGCCCCCCACGCGCGCGCTGAGGTCGCCCGCAGCCACGCGCCGCGCGACCGCCGCGATCGCCTCGTGTTCGCGGGTCATGCGCGTGGTCAACCACCAGGTCATGAGCACGATCCAGACCACGACGCCCGCGAAGGTGATGGACATCACGCGCGCCAGGAGCGCCGCGTCCGAGTCCAGCGGCTCACGCGATACGCCGAATAGCAGCTGTTGGCCGGCGCGACCCGGAACCGACACCAGCATCGCGCGCACGTGAGTCTCCCCGATCGCGCGGTTGAAAGGCTCGGCCGAGCGCGCCACCAGTGATCCGAGCTCTGGCACGCTGGAGCCGACCAGCGCAGAGCGCGCCAGCACTTTGCCGTCAGCGGCATACAGCACGGCGTACTTGTGAAGCCGGCCAATGTTCGTCGCTCTCAGATCGGGGTCGTCTGGAAGCTCGCGCACGGAGCTGTTCCGCGCGACCTCTTCGGCCTCTTCACGGCTCTCGATGCCCAGCACGCGATCGATCTCGCGCACGTGCTCGGCGTTGACTCTTTCGTATACGAAGCTGAAGCCCGCCCCCAATCCGACCAGACTCGTGAGCGACGCCGCAAGCACGAGTCGCTCACGGAATTTCACGGAGGCTCGCTCCGCAATCGGTAGCCCACGCCGCGCACGGTCTCCACCATCCACGCCCGCGTGCCGAGTTTTTCGCGCAGCCGGCGCACCTGGACGTCCACGACGTTGGACCCTGGATCGAAAGGCATTTGCCAGATCCGCGAGAGCAGCTCCGCGCGCGTCACTACCTCGTTCACGCGGTTGGCGAGGTGCAGCAACAGGTCGAGTTCGCGCCCGGTGATGTACACGGGCAGGGTATCGATCACCACGCAGCGCTTCTCGAGATCGATCTCCATGCCGCCCAGGTTGACCCGGCGTGCGCCTTGGGTGCGCCGGAGCAGCGCGTGAATGCGCGCGACTAGCTCCTCGACCTCGAAGGGTTTGACCAAGTAGTCATCCGCGCCGGACTTCAGGCCGAGCACCCGTTCACGCAGCTCCCCACGGGCTGTGAGCATCAGCACAGGCACGTTCGACCCGATGCGTCTCAATTCGCGGCAGACCGAAAGTCCGTCTTGGCCCGGCAGCATCCAATCCAGCAGCACCAGATCGTAGACGCCGTTTTTTACTTGGCGCACCGCCTCGTCGCCGTCCGCGCAGGCGTCGGCCACCAGGCCTTCATCCGTCAACAACCGACGAAGAAAGCGGGCCACTTTCGGGTTGTCCTCGACAACCAGGACTTTCAGCGACTTGGTTGGGGTGTCACTGGCTGCGAGCATCGAGCTTCATGGGACGGGGGCTTCGGTTCAGTACGGTTACGGACGTTTGAGCAGCACTATTAACAGACTCTTAACAGCGCAGTTTCAGCTTTGTTCCAAGCTCGTTTGGCGAAAAGCGTCGATCGCCTCAAAATCCCGCCATGGGCAACCGCATCTTCGAGCAGTCGATCGTCATTCGCGAGGGTCACCTCGATACGTTTGGCCACGTCAACAACGCCCGCTACCTGGAAATTTTCGAACAAGCTCGCTGGGACCTCATTACCGACAATGGCTTTGGCCTCGAGTACGTCCAATCTTCCGGGACCGGACCGGTAATTTTGGAGGCCAATCTGCGCTTCCTGCGTGAAGTCAAGAATCGCCAGCCCCTGCTGATCCGCAGCTTCGTGGACAGCTACGAGGGCAAAATTGGACGCATGACTCAGCTGCTGATCGATGACTCCGAACAGATCTGCTGCGAGGGGAAATTCGTGTTCGCGCAATGGGACACGCGCAGCCGAAAGATCATCGCTCCGACGCCCGAGTGGCGTGCGGCGGTCGGCTTGGAGTGAGGCGCGGCGCCTCGCCCGTCGCAGGGCTGCGACCTTCCAGCACGCCCGATCCCTGTCCGGACTCGGCGTCGAGCGCATAAATTGGCAAGATCACAGGAATAGCGGGATGCCGCGGCCCGGAATGGTTGTTGCTCTATCCGCCGTATGCCTACCTGGTTCCCTCATTTCGCAGACGAGATTGAGCGAGTCACCCCTGTGCCGCGGCCGCCGATCGAGGATCCGCCGCTGCCGCACCCGCCGCCGGGCCCCGAACCGACGCCCGATTCGCCGGAAATCCCGGGCGGCCCGGGCGAGTCGCCCGACCCACTGCCGATCGACTGAACTAAAGCGCGCGCTCCAATCGTTCGCAAACCGTCTCTAGAACTTTGACCCGGGCGTAGTGCTTGTCCTCCGCTTCAACCAGCGTGAAGGGCGCATCTTCGCTGCTGTTGCGCTCGATCATTTCTGCAGCAGCAGCTTCGTACTGGTTGGTCTTCAGGCGATTGCGGTAGTCCTCAGGCGTGATTTTATGTTGCTTCCAGGGCTCGCGTTCGCGAGCTTGGAAGCGACGGAGTTGCTCCTCCGAGCTGATTTGCAGCCAAAATTTGACGAGCACGATGCCGTCGCGCGTGAGCTCGTGTTCGAACTCGTCGATCTCTTTGTACGCACGCCGCCAGTCTCCTTCCCTGGCAAAGCCTTCGACGCGCTCGACCAGCACGCGCCCGTACCAGCTCCGATCATAGATGGTGATTCGGCCTCGGCGTGGCAGGTGCCGGAAGAAGCGCCACAAATAATGGTGTGCCCGCTCTTCGTCGGTCGGAGCAGCAATCGGAATGATCCGATACTGTCGGGCATCCAAAGCCCAAACCAAGCGCCGGATTGCGCCCCCTTTTCCGGCTGCGTCCGAGCCCTCGAAGAGGAAGATTGCGCTGCGCTCCCGCTTCTTGAGTTTGCGCGCGAGCTCACCCAGTGCGCCTTGTAACTCGGCCATGCGTTTTTCGTACGCGGGCTTGGCGAGTTTTAGCGACAAATCCAGGCGATCGAGCAGCGTGACGGGATTTGGTATCTCTGGCTGAGCTTTGGGCGCGTCGGCTTCGCGCGGCTTCGCCAAGTGCTGCTGGATCTGCTCGAGAATGCTGCGACCGGCAGTGATATTGCGATAGCGATCGTCCGCGGCCTCGATCACCGTCCACGGTGCATGGCCGGTGCTGGTATCGCGCAAGACTCGCTCGGTGACCGCCACGAATTCATCGTAGCGCTCGTGGTGCCGCCAATTGCTCTTGGATACGAGCAAGCGTGTGTTCTTGGCGCGCTCCTCCGCCCTCAGCCGCTGCTTCTGAACCTTCTTGCTGACGTGAAACCAGAGCTTGATGAACAGCGCGCCGCCGTCGGCCAGCGTGCGCTCGAACGCATTGATGCGTTGAACTGCCTGCTCGAGCGCGCGTGATTTTCCACCACCCATCACCCGCTCGAGGATCGGTCGAGTGTACCAAGAGCCGAGAAACAGGCCGATTTCACCGGCCTTGGGCAAGGTCATCCAATAGCGCCAAAACTCGGGCCGCGCGCGCTCCGCCTCCGTCGGGGTGTCATAGGCCTCCGTACGAAGGTAGCGCGCATCGAGCCACTCGCTCAGCGTGTTGAGGGTCTCACCCTTGCCAGCACCGTCAGCGCCATGGAGCACGATGATTACCGGAGACTTCGCTCCTTCGAGCTCGGCCTGAGCCTTGAGCAGAGCGGCGCGAAGGTCTCCGAGGCCGGCTTCGTAATCCTGCTTGCTGAGCGCGCGCCCCAATTCCGCCGATTTCAACATGCTCTCATTCAGAGCAAGCCTGAGCAATGTGCGCAAGGGGCAAAGCCAAATACCTGCGGCCAGATAACCTGCGGCCAGGCGCAGCGTGGCGATTGTGCTCCTTCGGATAGAACGGCAGAATAGCTCCTGGGGCGGCAAGCTCGAGCCGTCGAAGCTCCGCTGTCAATCAGGCAAAGGCCCGACATAGCGCGCCGCGGGTCGAATCAAGCGCCCGCTACGGCGCTGTTCCTCGATGTGTGCGAGCCAGCCCGCGCAACGGCCAATGGCAAACGTGGCGGTGAACAACTCACGCGGGATGCCGATCGCCTCGAGCAAGAGCGCGGTGTAAAATTCGACGTTGGCGCGGAGTGGGCGCTCGGGATGGCGCTCGCTCAAGAGCGCCTCGGCAGCGCTCTCGACGCGCCGGGCATGGGCGATTCGCGCCAATATTCCCGACTTTTGCTGATCTTCAGCTTCGAGCCGAGTGAGCGCGCGTTCGAACACCAACGCCCGCGGGTCGCGCGTTCGATAGATGCGATGCCCCATGCCCATGATTCTTCGCCCCGCGGCCAGCTCGTTCTCGAGCCATTTTCTCGGTTCGACGCTTGCGGTCGCGTCCAGCATATCGAGCACCGGACCGGGAGCGCCCCCGTGCAAGGGCCCCTTCAGCGCGGCCAATCCTGCGACGACGCAGGGCATCACATCCGAGCCAGTAGACGCCACCACGCGCGCAGCGAACGTGGACGCATTCAGACCGTGGTCAGACACGGTCACCAGATAGGCATCGAGCGCCCGAGCCCGCGCCAAGTTTTCGGGCAAGCCGAGCATGGTCATGAAATCCTGAGCGGTGAGCCGCGTTGGGTCGGGTGCGATCGGAGCCTGACCGGCGCGCAGCCGCGCGCCCGCCGCCACGTACACCGGAAGCGCTCCTAGTACGCTCAGTGGATCGCTAGCCCGAGAGCCTTGCGCGGTGGCCGCGAGCAAGGCATCCATCGCATCCGGCAATGTCAGCGAATGCTCGCATGGCTGAAGCCGAGCGAACGCCGAAACACGTGACTTCGCCAAGCGTTCACGCACGCCGGCCTGCGGCTCACCGGCTGCCAGCTCCAACAAACGCGTGACGACCGCTTCGAAGTGGCATGAATCCGAGAGCGCCAGCTCCTCCACGCGCGAGCCAGCGATGAACAGCTGGCCACGCTCACCATCGACATGGCTCAAGCGCGTGTCCGCCACCACCACTCCTTCCAAACCGGAAGCCTTGGGTAACGGACGTTCGGAAATAGGCAAGCCTGTGAGATCCATGACGAAACCTTTCCTGTGTGCGGCCTGTGTGGCGCGCCCCTAGAAAGCAGCCTGAGCCTCGAACTCGATTTGATCAACATTGATTCGACAATCAACATCGACGCGGCATGCTGCCCGCATGGCCGCCCGAGAAAACGCTTGGTTGAGTTCGCGAGAGGCCAGCGACAGGCTCGAGGTCAAGCTGGCTACCCTGTACGCCTATGCCAGCCGCGGGTTGATCCGCAGCCTAGCCAGCGAGAAACAGGGACAGCGCGCTCGACTGTACGCGAGTGACGATGTGGAGCGACTACGCGCGCGACACGCCGCGCGCTCGGGGCACGGCCCCGTGGCTGCGGCTGCGCTCCGTTTCGGCGAGCCCGTGTTGGAAACGCGCATTTCCGATGTTGGCCCCGACGGCCCGCGTTACCGCGGACAATTGGCGACCGACTTGTGTCGCGCAAGTGTGAGCTTCGAACGGGTAGCAGAGCTGCTCTGGACCGGAATTTTGCCGGACGCGGCGGGCTCGGCGGCTGACTTGAAGTGCGACGCTGCGCAGCTCTGGCCACTCCTTGCGGGGCGCGCCCCACTGCCGAAGATGGCGCTGCTGCTGTGCGCATTGGCGCTGGCCGACGAGGACCGCCACGCGGCCAGCGATAGCGCCGAATTCGCGCGCGCCCGCGCGTTGTTTCATTGGCTGGCCCAGGTCTCGAGGGCCCGTGCTCCGCGACCCGGAGCCGGTCAGCGAGTTGCTGGCACGCTGCTCGCCGCGCGGCGCGTACCCCAAAAAACAAACCTGATCGACGCCGTGGATCGCGCACTCGTCTTGTGCGCCGAGCATGAGCTCAATGCTTCGACCTTCGCCGCGCGCGTCGCGGCCTCCGCGGGCGCGGATCTGTACGCGTGCTTGGGCGCGGCCGTGAACACCTTGAGCGGCAGCGCGCATGGCGGCATGTGTGACAGCGTGGAAGCCTTGATCGCGACCATCGCCAACGCGCGCGGCAAAGCGCGCGCAACTCGCACGGTGAATGAATGGCTCGCGCGTGGCGAACAGGTCCCCGGCTTTGGGCACCCCCTTTATGCAGCAGGCGATCCACGCGGCGCCTTGTTGATCGAAATGGCCGAAGCGCACGGCGCTCGCAGCGAACCGGCCAAGACCGCGTTCGCGCTGCTGGAAGCAATGAAGCGTGGTGGACACCCCCCGCCGACGCTGGACGCCGGCCTGGTCACGCTCTGCCACTGCCTCGAGCTCCCGGCGGGCAGCGCCGCCAGTATCTTCGCGGTCGGGCGCAGCGCCGGTTGGGTCGCCCACGCGCTCGAGCAACGGCATGCCGGCTACTTGCTCCGGCCGCGCGCGCGCTACGTGAAATAGTGTTAGCCTGGCGGCTCCATGGCTGCCGCGCGCATTGGGGATCGCGAACTGAGACCCGAGTCCACGAAGGAGACTCGTACGGCTTCCCATTTGGCACGGGCCAGCGCCGCGATCGCCAGCCCGGTTGCAGTCCTGACGCTGCTGCCGCTTTTGGTCGCGTCAATCGGTCTCTTCCTCACGGTGATCGGTCAGCGCTCGCTGCGCGACAGCAACTTGACCATGGCCGCGGATCGCATCGACGAGGAGACCGCGCTACTCGCCCGCAGCATCAGCGCCGCGCTCGAACAATCCGATCCGGTCATGGATCGCCTGAGTTCACTCGCGCAAGAGCACGACCCGATCAAATCTTTCGACCGCGTGGCGCATTCGCTGCGCGATTTGATGCAGGGGCGCCCCGGCGTGTCGTACGTCAGCATCAGCTTCCCGGACGGAACGTTCCAAGGCGCCTATCGCGACGAAGACGGCACGATTCGCTTTCAGGATAGCCGCGTCACGGCTCAGGGTACGATCGTGAAGCGTTACACGCTGATCGGCCACGAGCGCATCACGCCTTACTACGAGGAGCGCTCCAACTACGACCCGCGCGGTCGTGACTTCTACAACCTCGCCGCCAGCAGCGGGCAGCGCGTCTGGACCAAGCCCTACCCGTTCTTCAAGACCCACTACACGGGCATTACCCGGGCCGAAGCAGTGCGTGAACCGGGCACGTCCACGCTGCACGCGGTGATCACCGTCGATTTCGACGTTACCGCGCTGTCCGCCGTCTTGAGCCGAACGGCCATGGGCGGCGCAGCCACACTGCTCTATACCCAAGACGGAAGCGTGCTCGCGTACCCGAGCGGGGAAGGCCGAATCAACGATTTACCACTCCGCCAAGACCGCGCCCTCTTGTACAGCGACCTGGACGACCCGCTGCTGAATGCTTTCTTCGAGGAATTCGGCGGGCCCGATTCCGCGCCAGCGACCGGTCTGGCCAAGCTGGATGTGAGTGGCGAAAAGCAGCTGGTGGCCAAGAAGCCGATCGTGGCCGGACACGATCTGGGCTGGTCGGTCGCTACGATCATGCCTGAAGCGCGCATCCTGAGCGCACTACATTTGCACCAACAGAAGAGCACGGTCGCTGCCGCAATCGCCACTCTGCTGGCAAGCGCGATGGCCTGGTTGTTCGCCCGCCACATCGTACGCACCCGCCGCGAGGCGGCCGTCGCCCGCGCCGAAGCACGTGAAGCCGTGGCACGCGCGCAGGAACTCGGCAGCTACCGCTTGGTGGAGATGCTAGGCAAAGGTGGGATGGGCGAAGTCTGGCGCGCCGAGCATCGCCTGCTCGTGCGTCAGGCCGCAATCAAACTGATCAGCATGAGCGACGACGCCGGGCTCGACACCAGTGAGATTCAGGAACGCTTTCGGCGCGAAGCCCAGAGCCTGGCAACCTTACGCTCGCGCAATACAATCGAGCTTTTCGACTACGGCGTCACGGCCGAAGGCACGTGCTTCTACGTGATGGAACTGCTCGACGGCATGGATCTGGAGACCTTGGTCGACAAATATGGCCCGCAACCCGCGTCGCGCGTGATCGATTTCCTGCTCCAAGCTTGCAACTCATTGGCCGAAGCCCACGACGCGGGCCTCGTGCACCGGGACATCAAACCCGCCAACCTCTACGTGTGCCGCGTCGCGGACGAAGTCGACGTGGTCAAAGTTCTGGATTTTGGCCTGGTGCGCGCGGCCGTGAGCCAAGCCAGCCTTCGCCCACCGGCAAGTCCCGGCGCGCCTGCGGCGAGCGAAGAGCTCGAACCCTCCCATCACGCAGAGAGCGGCGTGCACCCTGGCGCGCGCCGAAGCAGCGACGACGAGCAAGCCGCGAGCGCGAGCGTAAGCGCGACAGGCGCCGGCGAAGAGCGCCTCACCCAAGTGGGACAAGCAATGGGAACGCCCGCATACATGGCGCCCGAACAGGCTCTGGGCTATGAGCTCGACGGTCGCGCTGACCTGTACGCGCTCGGCTGCATCGGCTTCTTCCTGCTCAGCGGCCGGTTGGTCTTCGAGCGCAGCGGCTCGCTACCGATGATGATGGCGCACATCACCGACGCGCCACCCGACTTCAAAGATCACATTCCCAACTACCTGCCCGCCGAGCTGGCCGCGGTGCTCCTGCATTGCCTGGCCAAAAAGCCGAACGCCCGCCCCCACGACGCGCGCGCGCTCGCTGCCGCACTCAAAGCCATCCACATCCCACCCGCGCAAGAATGGTCGGAAGCCCGAGCCCAAGCCTGGTGGGCTGCCCGAAAACCCAAGCCATCCCCTCCCGCCAACCCAGTCGATGCCAACTCCGCGACCCAACTCGTACAGCGCGGCGTCGCCTGACCCAAGAAATCCCACAAATGACGCGGCTCCGGGCGCGCCCCCCCGCCCCACGCCAACAAACGTCGTCTGTCGTTGACACTCCCCCCGCCGGCTGCCAGATTCCGCCCGCTTCGCGCCAAAAACGCACCCCTGGAGAGGTGACCGAGTGGTCGAAGGTGCTTGACTGGAAATCAAGTGTACGGGCAACCGTACCGAGGGTTCGAATCCCTCCCTCTCCGCTGATATTCCCGAATTGATCTCGCTACTTCAAACCGCAGCGTTCCGGGCGCTGCCCGCCGGCTGCCCAAAGTTGAGCAAACCGATCGCTTCGCACAGCGCGCTCGGCGCTAGATGCATGTACCGAAGGGTCATGCTGAGCGTCGAGTGCCCGACCAGCTCCTGAATCGCCTTCGGCGCCGCGCCCCTCGTGGCGAGGTGCGAGCAGAAGGTGTGCCGAAGCACGTGCGAGCCGATGATCCGAAGCCCCGCCCGCTTGCAGCCGAAGCGGAGTGCCGCTTCGATTGACCTTGCTCGACCAAGCCTAGCAGCTCGGCTCGGAGAAAGTAGAGGCGGCGTCCGACGCGCGTGGCGCCCGGCAAAGTGCCGCGCTCCGCTTTGGCATAGACGCCCTTGACGGTGGTGCGGAGCCAGGCGGCGACCTCGTCCGGGGTGAGGTCTGGGAGCGTGGGGGCGCTGCGGACTGAACTGGTCTTAGACATGCAAGCTCTCGGCTGCGGCTGACCCTGAGCCAGCGGCAGGGAGAAACTCAAGAAGCCGCTCCGGCTAATTCTTGGCCATTGCCATCATTTGAGCTGATCTCGGCTGCAACAAGGTGTTCGACCGCATCAGTGAATGAGTCCGTCGTTGCCGCGCCATCGCTTCGCGATCGCTCACCGTGCCTCCGGTGCGCCACCCACGAGTGCTCACCGCCAACTGGTGATGCGACCTCCGCCGCGCTGGGTTGCTCGACCGCCCAGCAGGCCCCGTACGCCGCAGGTTTTCTCGGGCGCTGCGGTAATGATTGACACAAAACGCAATTGAAATAATGGCGACGATGAGTGATGCGGTAGGGCGGGGCCAATCGGAGCCGACAACGGCAGAGTGAGCGGCTCGCGTTCGATCTGCTGCCGTTGCGCTCCAAGGCGTGCGCATCCGGGAGGCTTTCGCATTCAGAGATCGCTCCGATGACCGCCGGAAGCGGCTGTCGCACTGAGTCGATAGCCGACCGGCGGTCGCCGGCGAGACCCTCCGCTTGGCCACCCCCCGCGGAAGATGATCAGTGCGCATAGGACCAGTTACGTAGCTCAACCAGAACGTGCTTTGGATGCCTTATCCCCTCAAAGCGCCGGAAGCCGTTCACGTCGCCCATCCCAAACGTGCAGCACGTCGATCCGCTGTTTGCGTTCGTCGCTCACGAAGTACAAGTGACACTTCGTTTTCGCGAGCAACATGCGCTTGAGCTGCGGTCGCCTGCTCGTCGGACAGGGCGCGCCGGGATTGCTGACCGTCTCGAGGTGCTCGACCGTTTCAAGCATCTCCTCGAGAAAAAGCTCAGGGTGATCAGCATGTTTTCGCCAGCGTGCGTCGATTCGCGTGACCGCTCGCTGGGCGCGCTTCGATAGTTCTATCTTCAAGCGTTCTTGGCTCGCAGCTGCGCCAAAAATTCCCGGGCGCCAATGTGGTCGCCGTTTTCAAAGTCTCGGAAGCCCTCCTCGATGGCTTCCTCAAGCTCGTCGCGGTCCTCCGGAGCCATGTCAGCGAAGGCGTCCGCCACCTTGACCAACTGCAGCTCCACTTCCGTGCCCTCAGGCAGATCAGTGCTTTCGTCGATCACGAAATGGCCGTTCCGGACTTGGGCTTTCAGCGCCTGCATCCCGCCATCTTAGCTCGTTTCTTGGCGTCCTGCTCGCTCGTGCTCGGCCAAAAATCGGCGCAAGCCCGCCATGGCCGCCTGATTCGATCTGGCCAGACCGCCACCGGATCGCTCGTGGGCGCGACCGCGCTGCCCATCCCCTGCCCAAACCCGGCCCAACTCCACTCGACTCACGTCGACTAACGGCCACTAGCGGAGAGAGCGATCCGAATATTTTCGAGCAAGATTTCCGAGCGTTGGCGTGCAAGGTCGCGTGCCGCTTAAAGTTATCGCCAACGCCGCCCGAGGGTTCGAATCCCTCCCTCTCCGCAAAAAAAGACGAACTCCGTCGCGCTCCACGAACCCTCTACCGAATCGAGTGGAGGGATTCGACCTCAGGTACCGACTGGGGCAACTCGACGCTGTACGGGTTGCACTGAGTGAGGGTTCGCACCGAGCCGCTTCGCGACTCAAATGCACGAAGCCAAGCCGCAGTCCGAAGCCGCGCGCGTGAACTCGGCTCTCCTCACTCGGTGGTGGGTGCGCGTGAAAAGTTCTTCAGGCACAGCGCTTCGCGGGCTCCGCCCCGCCGACCTCGAGGTGGCTGTTGTGGCGCCTCGTCGTGCGGTGGTGCGATTGGTTCGGCATCGGCATGGTGCCTCAACTATCCCGTGGGCAGCGTAAGCTGCTCAGGGCCGATGTCCCAGATACGGTCGTGGTGCGTTTGCCAATCCTCGACATCGGGTTTGGCTTGATTGCAGGTGTCTCTTCAGATTCACGCGAGAGCGATCGGAGGAGTAAGGGCTGCCAGGCGATAGGCATGAGCAGTGCGAGTGCGTTGGAGAGCGCTTGCTCGCTTTCGATGCCGGTCGCTGCCGCTTACGCCAGGGAGAGCGAGGCTTTGCTCGAAACGCTCGCCTCGATCGACGCCCAGCTCTGGTTGAGCCAGGAGAAGGCTCGATCCCCGCGCGCTCGGACATCACCACCGCGCACGTGCAACAACGACTCGGCGTACGTGCAGCGTGGGCCCGGCAAGGCTTCGACTCGAACGACGTGCACAAATCGATCTCCACCTCCGGCCTCTTTCCCTCTTTCCCTCTTTCGACCCTGCTCTCCCGACCAAGACTTGAGCGCGCGGCTCCGGGCGACGACCCAGACGGTGCGACAGAAGCGGGCGTCGAGGACGTGATCGCATTTCCTCGGAACACGCTCCCACTGCTGAAGCGCTGGCAGAACCGGATCGCCGAGGATGAGGGCGCCAAGAATCGACGAGGCATCTCGACCCTCGCGCTAACGCTGACCCGCGTTAGCTCGTTAGCCCTCTCTGCTTCGTGCAAGTCACCGAAGCCAGCAAGGAAACGTCCCGCGCAGGCTTGCGGCATAGTCATTTTAGCAGTCTTCCGGCAAATCCAATGTCAATTTCAGAACTTGGCGCGGCTACACGGGCGAGTCGTCAGGTGAACTAGGCGCGATCACGATCCGAAGAGGGCTTAGACCTCATTGCCCGTCGCCGTCGCGCTAGAAACTGCTTGAGACTGATGGGAAAAAATGCGATGGGTGCGATGGGTGCGATGGGTGCGATGGGTGCGATGGGTGCGATGGGTGCGATGGGTGCGATGGATGGGCGCGAAGGGATGAAGGGATGACGGGTCAGGGGAAACCTGGGAAACTCCACTACTGAGGGCGGTCGAAGAAGGGTCGATGGGTGGTCGCGCCAGAAAAACGGCGAAGGACCGCTTTCGCGGTGCCTGCGTCGCGTCAAGCAGTGGTGCCACGACCACCGGCATGACGCGCTGAAAGAGCAACGAGTTGCACGGAGTCGGAAGCTGGCACTTCGTCGGCAACTACAAGACCGTTGTGACATGCAATCGACAGAGAAGATCCCGGCAACAACGAGTGACGTTCCTTACTCCTTACATATTCGCGATCTCTGGTTCGATTTGCGCCAATAGTCACGTCCACGCGACGAGATTTCCTTGCCAATAGGCTGGGACCACGTTAGTTGTTTGATAACGCAAGAGGGGAGGCCGTACGGGGTGTGCGCTTTCTCTTTTTCGGATTTTCAGAAAGGGATATCGCTATGTCAAGTAAGCAGAAGCTCGTCCTCCTATGTGCCGCCTCCAGCGCGGCGTTGCTGGCAACGGCGCTCGGGTTCGGTGCCGGAGGCACTTCACCTCGTCGCGTAACAGAAGAAAGGATTCCGCTCGCTGCAGCTGCGGCCAAGGCGGCCAATGTGGCCAATGCCGCCAAGGCGGCCAAAGCGCACCCGCTGAACCCACGCAGCATGGCTCCACAACATGTGTCGGAAATCGAATCGTATCGCGTGCCGCCGCCCGACACGGAAGATACGAAGTCGTCCACCGTGCAAAGCCGCTGAAGCCCCTTTTGTAAGGAATAATCATCATGAAAAAGTTGATTGGTATGTTGGCCTTAGCGGCCGCCACGTTGGCAGCACCCGATTCGCACGCTTGGTTCAAGATCTGCAATACCAAGACGAACGGCGCCGCAATGTGGGTGACCTACGCGAGCTACATCCCCTCCACCACGACCATCTATACGGACGCGTGCGGAAGTGCGTCTAGCGTCTTCTCGCCCCAATACTACACGACCTGGCGTAACCGCGGATGGTGGTACCTCACACAGAACCAGTGCGCGACCGTCAACGGGGCCGCTCTCAACAATCGGTATCAGTACGTATACGCGCAAGTCTCCGATGGGTCGACGCTCATCGGAGCGAACAGCTACTCTTTTCAGGTGGCGAGCAGCGCCTTTACGCTCGATCAGTATACCGGGGGCCCGCACGGCAGTTGTGGCGGCGAGTGCATTGGCAGTGTCAGCTACGGTCACTGCGCTAACCCGCAGCCGTCGTACTGGTACGTCAACACGCTGGAAGTTGACTCAGGTAACGCCTCGAACTACACGCTCAGCATCAATTGATGGCTGACAGGGTTTCGACGCTCTCACGTCGTATCCGCAGCTCTGCGGCACGACGTTAGTCTTCTCTGTCTGACAGCTCGGGCGGGGCCTTTCGAATTGCCATAGGCGCAGGTCCCGCCCGTAGCAACCGGCTGTTGCCGACTGATGCCCATCACTGACACTGCCCGGGGCGACCGCGGCCCGGGTCTCAACTCCCGGTTTCGCAGCTCTCCCCAGCCGGACACAGCACTCCACACTTGCCACAATTGAGCGCGTCGTTGGACAGGTCAGCACACGTTCCGTTGCAATTGTCTTGTCCGCTCGGACAGGTACAGACTCCATTGCTGCAGAGCAGGTTACCCCCGCACACTTGATCGCAGAAGCCGCAATGTTGAGCGTCGGCATTCAGGTCAACGCACTGGCCATCGCACGAACCGAGGCCCTGTTCACATGGCGACGAGCAGCGACCTCGTTGGCAGGTCGAACCCGGCCTGCAGGCGACGTCGCACGCTCCGCAATGAACGTTACTGCTCGCTGTATCGACACAAAGACCGTGGCAATAGGCCTCGCCATCCGTGCAAGTGCAAGCGCCATCTCGGCAGCGGGCCCCGCCAACACATTGTTGCCCGCAACCACCGCAGTTCCTGTCATCTTTTTGAGGATCCACGCAGCCGCCATTGCATTCAGTAAGCTGCGCCCCCTGAAATGCAGATTGGCAGAGATCGGCACAGCCACCGCCGGTGCAGAGCACGGAGCTCTCCGGTAGTGGGCTGCAGACTGAGCCGCACTCTCCGCAGTTATTGACGTCAGCGAACAGGTCCACGCACTTACCGCCGCACATCCTCATTGCGCGTCCGCCTGTGCAGTCACAAACACCGCCAACGCAATGCTGGCCGCCGGTACACTGATTGCCGCAACTGCCGCAGTTTGCGTCGTTGAACTGGACGTCGATACACGCGCCTCCGCAGGCCAGATATTGGCCCCCAACTGCGCACGCATCGGCGCAAACGCCGTTACTGCACACTTTATCGCTGCTGCAGCCGTGCCCGCAGCTTCCGCAGTTACGGGGATCCGACGTGAAATCAACGCAGGAAGAACCACAGGCAACGCCCACTGCGCAGCTGCCGTCCGCGCGCGGAAGCGAATCGTTCCTGCCGCCTCCGTCGCCAGCCTGCGCGCTCCGGCCCCCGCAGCCCTGCAACGACAACAAAAGGCTGCCGATGAGGGACATAAAGAAGTGCGTTCTCGATACGTTCATGGGTCCACCCGCCACAAGTGATTGCCTCGCCCCCCTTGGAGACGATTCAGCGAATGGGATGATAGCCCGTCATGGCAAGCTAGGCCAGCGCGGCGGCCCGTCCGAAACCGCCACTGTCGCTCACAGCGTGGCCTGTCGCGTAACATCTGTTAGGTTAGCAAGTAGTTTGAGCGCTGAGCTCTTAACCACGCGGGACCCGATCGCCCTCACTCGCCTCAACAACGACCGCGCACTCAAGCAGACACAGCAGACTACCTGCAGTACCGGCTACGCCGAGCCGGCGTACAAGCCGAGGTATTCACGAGCGATGCCGTCGCGATGCTCTGCAGGGGGCTAGCGAGGCGAGCCTCGAGTCCCTCCCCGTATGCTGCCCATATCATCCCGTCGACTCCGGCCGCGGCATGGCGCGCAAGCGCACCGGACGCAGCACGAAGCCGGTCGAGCGTGACGTGGTGAAGGAGCGCCGTGAACTTCGCCTTCCTGTCCTTCGTTGCTGCTTGACGTACACGGTCGAGGGCGCTGTGCGCGATTACCCGGCGCTGTGTCCGGATCGCGTCTCGCACGAAATCCCAAGACCTTGGCAGTCCTTCACGCTTTCGCGAAGCGTCTGATTTCGCCACCGGCAGCAGTCCTCCCGCCGTTTGGCATAGGTGGACCGAAGGAGACGTCAGCTTGCACTTTGGCATCGGCTTTGCATTAGGTTGCAGCTGGAGGTTTCATGGCGCACCCAGCTGCACTCATTTCAATAGCCCTCGTCGGCTTGGTCCTAGTCGGCTGCGACGACACTGGAAAGGCCATCCGAGAGGAAGTCAAAGAGATCGACAAACAAGAGGTGAAGCGCGACCTGAAGGCCGCCGCGGCGAGCGTAGGCTCCGCAGCCGAGAAGGCTGGCGAGAAGGTCGAGCAAGCGACGCCGAAGGTGATCGAAGGAGTCAAAGACGTTGCCGCAGAGACTGGCAAGGTCATCGACAAGATCGATAAAAAGGTGGCAGACGAGATCCGCAAGGAGTGATGCGAGTTGAGTGATGCGAGCTGCAAGCAGCACCGAGATGGGCTGATCGCTCCGAGACAGGAGCACCTTGATCGTGGTGCCGGCGCCGTAACGGAGAGGGAGTTGACAGCAGCGGAGCTGAACGCGAGCGGCTCAGATCCGGCTTTGATCGCTTTCTGACAGAACGGACCGCCATTGTCGGTTCCTCCTGCTTCTAGGGGGCGGTCCGAACCTCTCAGTCGGCCTTCGCGACGCACAGTCGCTGAAACCGGAACTTGTAAACAGTGGCACGCGGCACTAAGGGCCCTCGAATGGACAAGTCGAGCGATCATCGTAGCTTCGATCGCGGCCTGACGACGTAGTTCCAATCGCCGTGGAAGCCGTCGGGCTCGATGCTCAAGGCCTTAAGCTCTGCGGCGGAGACCTTCTTGCCGATCGGATACCGTCGGCGGTCGAGACGGGCGCGAACCACAAGGCCGCCTCGGTTGGTTGTGTTGCTGATCAGGTTGATGACTGTCTCGTACGACCGCAGCGGTC
>DATEPG010000115.1:0-3177 GCA_035273265.1 Polyangiaceae bacterium | reverse complement strand
TGGCGAAGTGGGGCGGGGGCGGGGTGGCGAAGTTTGGCGGAGGCGGGGTGACGCGCGGCAACGTCACTGTCGCCGTGAAGTCCATGGCGAGGGTGGGAGGCAGTGAGCTCGGCGATGCCCGACGACCAGGCTCCGAGAAGCGCGGCAACTGAAGCGTGGAGCCGGGGCCGCGCAGCAAGCTCGGGTTGCCGAGCACGGAGCCTTGCCCTGCGCTCGTTTTGCGCGGCGGCGGGCTCGAGCTGGTGTCGACGAAAAGGCTAACCAAAGCTGCGTTGCCGAGCGCGAATTGAAACCCGCCGCTCTTCAGATCCGCGCTTGCCCGCGCAGGAATGCGGGTGGGGAACACTTGTGGCGGAATGCGGACGGCCACGCCTTGAGTGCTATTGAGATCACGCACGCACAGCCTGCCGCCAATCTCTTCCACGATCGCGTGAAACTCGGCGATGCCCAGATCCGAAAGCGCGAAGTCATTCAGCGCGTTGCGCCCGATTCGAATCGGCAGCGTCGCCACGCGCCGCTCGCAGAGCAGCGAACCATCGAAGCGGGTCGCCCGCAGTAGGAATGCCGACTCCACCACTGGCACTATAGGACCAACGCGGAGCCCAACAAGTGCGATTCGGGCGGAGGCCGCGCGGTGTCTGGATGGCGTGCACGCGAGATACAATATCGGCTGCGAAAATCCAGCGGCCGCGGCGCTATGAGGCGTTTCGACTATTTTGGACGGCGCATTCGCGGGCGCAGCAATATTTCGCCGCCTTTCCGTTGAAACGGGTCGCTTTCTGGCGGGTTGAGCGATAATTTCGAGGTGTACAACCAGCTCGGTTCCACGCGATGCTTAAACAAGCTTTCTTGCGCTCGAGTACGTTCAAGCTCTCTTTTGGACTGTGCCTGTCGCTCGGCGCCACGGCTGCCTGCAGTAGCTCCGATCCGAGTCCGGGTTCCGGTGGTGCGAACGCAACAGGTGGACAGCCCGCCGCCGGTGGCGGCGCGTCCAGCGTGGCGGGCGCGTCGTCGGGCGGCAGTGCAATGGGCGGCAGTGCAATGGGTGGCCGCACGGGCGGAAGTGGCGGAGCCTCGAGCGGCAGTGCTGGCTCCAGCTCGGCCAATGGCGGACACGGCCCCGGCTCAGGTGGAGCCGCGGAGCCGGGCGGCCCGTGTACCGCCAACTGTCCGATGGGCAGGGTCCACGCCTGTTACGACAATTGCCCGCTCGGCGCTTGCGACGACTCAGGCTTTTTTGCCGCTCCCGCGTGCTCGCAGGTTTATCCGTCTCCGATCAGCGCGCAGACCATCTACTGTACCAAGGGTCAGACCGCGAAGTACTGCTTGGACGCGCTCGGGCAGAATCTTCTGTCCTACCAAGTCACCTGCGCCAATGGCACGCCGACCGTGATCTCTTGTAACGGTGGCTGCGGTGTAAGTAGTGACGGTGAAGCCGCCTGCGGGCCTTGAGCCGCGCTCCTGACCGCGTCCGCACAGACGCCCGGCGCACGATATCTCTGGGCAATGCGCAATTCGGTCGTGCGGTCAGGGCAAACGAGCCCGCTCGCTCGAGCTAGCGCGCTCGAGCGAGCGGGGATCCGTACGAACTAGGACGCGATGCGTCGCGCGAGCATCACGCCCGCAGCGGTGCCGAGCGCCGCGACGCCGATGGTGCGAATGGTCGGGCCGGGTAGCGCGCGCGCGGCCGCGAGCGCAGCTCGGATCGGGTAGTCCGGTTTGGGGGATGACTCCTGCGACTGCAAATCTCGTGCGCCGTTCAGGCGATTTGCGCTCACCGCGCCAGTAGCGAAGAGCTCGATCATGGCTGGCACGAAGTGCCCGAGGTCTTGAGGGCCGCGGCTGGAGAGCCAGTTGCGATCCCACACCAACGGCAGGTCGTGCCAAATGCCGCCGGCGTGAACGATGTCGTCCCGCAGGCTCGGCCAGGACGAGAGGTGACGGCCCATCGTGAGTTCTGCGGAAACGAGCAGCCATGGGCCGTGGCACAGGGTTGCGATCGGCTTTTCAGCAGCATCGATCGCTTGCACGAAGTCGCGCGCCTCACGGCTCTGGCGCAGAAAATCCGGACCGACGAAGCCGCCAGGCAGTAGCAGTGCGTGGTAGTCCGAGGCCACCGCCTGCTCCAAGGTCTTGTCGACGCGCACGGTCTTCGTGGGCTCCGTCAGGTTCATGCCTCTGATCTTGCCCGCGTGAAGCGAGATGAGCTCGAGCTCCGCCCCGGCGAGCCGCAGCGCCGTACGAGGTACGCTCAGCTCCACGTACTCGAAACCGTCCGCCGCCAATATCGCCACTTTCTTACCGCGCAGGGTTTGCATGCCGTTTTCCATGTGTGGACCTCCGAGCACGAGAACTGCAAAAACCGAACCTGTCTCGCGGGTGAGTGCGCAAGGAATCAATGCGCATCGTCCAAATCGGCTATTCGCAGGAGTAGCTCGTCGAGAGAGGCAGACTGATCAGCGTCTCCCGCGTAGGCGAGGCGCCCGGAAAATGTGACCGCTTTGCCGCCTCGATGGCATGTTCGAGAAGCGGGCTACGCGACGTTCAATGCCGCTGCTCGCCCGCTGACCAAACAACCAATCGAGCGTGGCTCCACTTCTTACACACGCGCACGGCTGGCCACGTTCTCTCCTCGGAATCGGCCATCTAGGGAACTAGTTCCAGTCCGAAGATGCGTGCTAATCTCCTCGGCATGCACCTACCCTCGAATTCCGTGCTGCTGATGGCCGTGCTGGTTGTGCCGCTTGCCTGCTCGGCTACGGGCGACGAGCAGCCGGGCGGTGCCGGATCCTCCGTTGGCGGTGCTAGTGGTAGGGCTGGCTCCAGCGGGAACGGCGGCAGCAACGTGGCGGGCGCCTCGGCTGGTACACCGGGGGCGAGCGGCAGTGCTGGGATGAGCGGCAGTGCTGGGATGAGCGGCAGTGCTGGGATGAGCGGCAGTGCTGGGATGAGCGGCGGCGGCAGCTCTGGCATGACAGGCAGCGCAGGCAGCGCAGGCAGCGCGCAAGCGGGCGCAGGCGGTTCGAGTGCTGGCACGGGCGGCAGTGCGGCGGGTGCAGGCGGTTTGAGCGCGGGTGCAGGCGGCAGTGCTGCCGGTGCAGGTGGTTCGAGCGCGGGTGCGGGCGGCAGCGCGGCAGGCGCAGGCGGCAGTGCTGCCGGCGCAGGCGGTAGCTCCGC
>DATEPG010000114.1:0-15888 GCA_035273265.1 Polyangiaceae bacterium | reverse complement strand
GCGGCGGCTGGCTCGGCACCGGACGTGGTGGTGGTGGTGGGCGCGCGGACTGCGGACGCCGAACGGGCGGAGGCGGTGGCCCCGAGGGCACGCTGCGCGGCGCGCCGACGGTGGCGTCCGCTTTCACTGGTGGACCCGAATTTCGATTCGCAGTCATGGCGGCTTTGCATAGGCCCATCGCTTGCCCGACGCAAATCACGGCTTGCGCAAAATTGCGCAAAATTGCGTCTTTATTTGAGGCAAGCCACACTCTCGCCACAGTCCTCGATATTGGGACGGTAGTATTCCGTTGCCACGGATTTTAGCGACGAGTCGCCAGCAGCGAATTGTCGACTCGATGGCTGTCGAGTCGAACCGGCAGCGCGCTCAGCGTGCCGTCGCAGAGATTGCTTCGCGAACGTTTCGAGCGCGAGCGCGCTTCGGTTTCGCGATCGCAGATCACCCTCATGCGCGCGCGAACCACACTCGCAACGGTTACATCAGTGGTTCCAACGCGATCGATCATTTGCGATCATCTGCTGGCGTCGACTACATCACTGCCGTAGGTGACAAAGACATGACGGAGATCGAGATCCCGCAAGGCGAGCAACGCCTGATCGACGGCCAAGTCCGGGTGTACTACGACGGCTATTGGGTCAAGAAGTACGACGTGCCCGCGGACACGTTGCTGGCCAAGAAGCGACTGATCGAAGCGCTCACGCATCGGCTGTTCAATCACGTCGAATACGGGCTCAACGTGCCGGGTACGCGCCTGACGGAAGCCCGTCGCGCCTTCCTCGACGAGACCGATCGCGCCAAGAAACGCGTGAAGGGCGGCATGCTTGCTGGGGCGCTCTTCAACCGCGCCACGGACATCTTCACCAAGCTGGTCGAGCTGCAAGCTTGCGGTGTAGAAATTCAGTCCGACAACGCCTTGATGCGCCAATGCGGCGAACATTTGCAGGAGTCGCTCGCGCTAGGAAAAATGGTGCTGCACCGGAGCGGTGAAGAGGGCATCGACGAACTTTGGGGTGAGCCCTTCAAGGCGTTCGCTTTTCCGATCGAGGAATTTTACAAGAGCCGCTACGTGAAAATCGCGCTCACGATGCGCGCAATCGATTCCATCGGTGACGCGCTCAGGACCACGATCGCCGGGTTTGCCCCGTTCGGGGCGCTCGCCCCCGTGATCGACACCTTCGTCCGCGCAGCCAAGCTCAAGACCGAAACCTTGCGCACCGATCTCGAAGTATTCGAGGTCTGGTCCTCGTTCGTCGTGGCGAGCGAGACGCTGTGTAGCTTCCAGCCTTCGCCCTCTTCCGGGGCCATCGATCCCCAACTGTGCCAACAGTTCACGGACCTGCTGCGCGCGGGGGCAGTGCTGGTCTCATCCATGGCTCGCGCTCGAGTGCCGATGCCCAAGAGCGCCCACGCCTTCATCGAGCGCTGTGAAGATTTGAACCAAGCCGTCAAAAACAAAAAGGACCAAACCCCGCGTCCGGGCGCACAGCCCGCACCCGCTCTGACTCCATGACACCGTGACACCGTGACACCGTGACACCGTGACGCCTGACCATCAACGCCGGCAGCGTCTTGGTCTGGCTGTGCTCGCTTTGATTTTTCGATGGTCACTCAGTCGCGCGGAAGACGTCGCAGCCTTCGGCGTCGGACTGCGACTGGCGAGAGGGAGAGGGGATTAACCGCCAAGCAGCCAAGAACTGCACCCCCAAATTCCCGCGACTTCCCGGGTGCACTCTTCGATGACTGGCCGCGCTTGGCGCTTGGCGCTTGGCGTCTTGGCTGCTTGGCGGTTCAAAAATCTGGGAGCCGCACTGAGCGCTGGTTACGCGGCCTGATTTCAGCCCATCGCTGATGGTGCGCGGCGTTCACAGCAGCGAGTCGGCCCAAGTAAAATCGTACAGACTGCCGGCTTGCTTCAGATTGTTGTACAGGTTCGCGCTCGGTTGATCGCTCGAATCGTCCTTGAAGACGAACACGCCACCGCGGGACTCGAGCGCGCCGAAGTCCACGTTCGTGAACAGCCGGCGTGGGTCGACTCGCAGCCAGAGCGCGCCCTCGCTCTGGATGCGGATCGATGTGGGAATGGGCGACACGATGCGCTCCTTGCAAATGGTCGAAGCGCCCGCAGGGCCGCCGTCCGAGCTCACGCGATTGGCGGCGATGGTCAGCTCGGCCTCGAACGGTCGCAGCTCGCTGCCGCGCTGAGCGTTGCCTGACAAGCGCAAGATCACCGTGGGTGGCGCAGGGACATTGGCCAGGTTGACGTCACCGCTGGTGAGCCAAACCTGCCCCGCGAGCGCTTGCAGCGTCATGCCCCGGCCGGGTGTGGGGAACGATTGCGGTTCGTTCGACAACAAATCGACATCCCGCCCTTGCACGACTTGCGCGACATAGCTTCCAGGCAAGACGCAGCTCGTTGCTTGCGCGCCAGAGACTGGCATGGAAGCGGCCAGATAGATGGCGCCAATGTGCAAGCGCGCGTTCGTCAGCGTGACCTGCCAGCCCCGCGAGCCCTCGAACGAAAGTGGCTGGCCCGTGACCGCGTCGGTGGGACCGGACGCCACCGCTTCGAAGTCGACGACTTGATCGCCGGTCGTGCCGACACAGGTCGGAGTCGCGAGCAGGAGTGCGAGCAGCGCGAGCGAACGAGTCACGAACGAAGAATGCATCACGCGCCTCCGAAATTGATCGCGAAGGAACCGTAGATCGCCCGCGGTGCCCCCGCACTAAACGTGCGCTCCGGGACCAAGCTGGGCTGAGTGCTCGCGCCCCCGGGTTGCGTGCGGTTGCTGCGAAAGTCAGAAGCGTAGTTGTATTCACCCAGGCGATACTGAGTGCCCAGCAGGTTGGTCACGGTCAAACCCAGCTGATAGTGAGAAAAATTGAGCGTCGCGGAGGTGTCCAGCGTGAACACCGGATCGCTGCGTTCGCCGAACGGCAATGGACGAGGACCCACGTAAGTTGCGCCGAGGCCGAGCGCTGCGCGCGCCTGGTGACCGAGCAGCATCCATGGCAGGTCTTGGAACAATGCCGTGTCCGAGCGCAATATGACGCCCGGCACGTACGCGACCAATAGGTGTGTATCGTTGAACTCGGATCGGACCAAGGTCATGCTGGCAGATTCGTCGAAGAACTTGCCCGTAGCGCGCACGTTGCCGGCCCAGCCGGTGCGCGTCGTGCCTACCCCGAGCACGTTTCTGCCTTCGGTCTCGCTGAAGATCAGGTCTTTGTCGACGTGCGTCAGGAAGAAGACCGAGCGTGCCGAGAGCGCCAAGCTGTCGCTCTGGTGGTTGTACATCACCCCTCCCTCGTAGGCCTTGATGCTCGCAAACGGCGTCTTCACGTCTTGGGTGATGTAGTTCGGATCGACCGACCGAACGCCCTCGCCGTAGCTGGCGGTCAAGGTAAAGCCGTAGAATGGTCCAAACAACAACGAGGCTCGTGGCAAGAGCGCGATGCTCGAGGTCGAAGCGCGCTGATTGGGCTCACGAGGCTTGCCGTAGTCTTCCAGCCTGAGGCAGCTTTGGTCGATCGGGGGGTTCGAGGCCGGAGGATGGTCGACGTCGTGCACGGCGCAATGGTCGACTACATCGTAGCTGAACAGATCGCTGCGTATGCCTCCGCGCAGGGTCAGCCAGTGCACGGGTTTCAGATCGACATCGGCGTACAATCCCAGGTCCCCGAGCGTGGCATCGAGATTGGTCTCGGTCAGGTAGGGATGGCCGGTGGCGGCGGCGAGGCGCTGTTGAGTGCCGCTGGTAAAGTCGCCGCGGGCGAAGTAGCCGAGTTCGATGTGCTGCGGCTCGTTGAATGCCTGTCCATGCCAGCGCGCCGAACCGCGCGCACCGATCGTGGCCTCCTTGACCGAAAGGTCGAGCATGTCGCCGCGCTGGCCATGCGGGCTTTGCAGCGGCTCCTGCACATCCAGCAAAAATCCCGTGAAATTCTCGAGAATGCGCATGCTGCGATAGGTCAGAAACATCTGCTGGGAGTACGTGGTGTCGGCCGCGCGCGAGTCCAGATCTGCCGATAGTGAATAACGCGAGGCGTCTCCGCCTTCGGGAATGGCTTGGCGCGCGTAAGACGACGCGGCATAGCTGTCGTAAAAACCGATGCGACCGTTCTGATAGTCGTCTTGCCGAATCACGCCGGCGGCGTGGTAGTGCGTGGCGTACGCGCTCGCCAGCACGCGGTACGAACCCTCCGCACCCAGCCGGCCCTCGTATTGGCCCATGGCCGTAGCGCGCTGCGCGTCGCGGTTCTGGCCGAAGCCGTCGGTCTTGTAGATCTCGGCGCCCGCGAGTGTGCCTTTGCTCTCGCCGGCGGGTCCCCAGAGCAGCAGCAGGCGCTGGCTGCCGAAGCTGCCGCCCGTCACTTTGGCGGTGAAGCCGCGTTGCGCTAGACCGAGCTCGTAGTTGGCACTGCCGGCCACCGCGTAGTTGCCCTGCCGCGGATCGAATGGACCTGCCACGACGCGCAGTGACGACACCAGCTCGGGGATGATGAAGTGCGTGTCGGCGTAGCCGTTGCCGTGCAGGTTGCCGCTCTCGTTGATCGGCATGCCTCCCAGGGAGAACTCGATGTCTTGCCCGTCCTTGGCATCGAAACCGCGCATGAAGATTTGCTCGGCGTGCCCTTCACCGCCCTCGTTGCTGAGCATGATGCCCGGCGCGAGCTTCAACAGATCGGAGGCATTTTTACGTGGCACGATGGCCAGCTCGCCGATCGGAATCGAATAGTCCGAAGCTCCCCGTGACGGCGGGCGCGCGCGTCCAGCGACCGTGACTTCTGTGGGACCATGCGGATCCTCCGCGGCCTCTTTGGAGGCACTGTCGGGCACGACCGGATCGGGCTTTGCAGCGGCTGCGGTCGGGCTCGGGGCCGCGCGCGTTGCCGGGGGATCGGTCGGGGGCTGGGCTGCTGGCTTGGCTGCGGCCGGAGCAAAGTGAACCAGCGCGCGTACGCGCGCCGGGATCGGCTTGCCATTGCGCGTCGCGGGTTCGAACTGCCAGCGCTTGACCGCGGCGATCGCCGCGCGATCGTAGTCCGCGCCCACGCTATCGTCCACGTGCGCGTCGAGCACCGCGCCGTCGGCCGCGACCGTGACCACGACGACCACGTCGATGTCGTGGTCGGCCGGCAGATTCGCCGGCCACTCAGGCGCGGTCTGCGAGCGGACGTGCGGCGGAACGACCGCGTCGGCCGCCAGAGAGCCGCTCGCGATCGACACGGAAACCAAGCAAACCAGAGCGCCAAACAGGCGCGCCGAAAGACGCCGACAGCACATGAAACACCAATAAAACCTGGTAAATTGCCACGTCCGCGCCGAGGCACGAACTCACTGAACGCCCAAACTCCGATGGAGCAGCAGCGGTTCAGACGGGCGGCGAGGTCTTTGGTGCGCTCAGAAACACACGCTGCGACGCGCTCGAACACGCCGCGCGTTTGCAGAGCAGGCGCGCTTCGCCGAAAGCGATCACACCCGTGGCTCGCGGCTCGAAGCGCGGTGCCGAGCCGTGTGGGGCATTGCCGACAGGGCACAGCTCCGCGCTACAGGAGGGGGTATCAGCGGTGAGCGTGGTCGTTCCTGCAGCAACGCGCTTGGCTTGCAGCCGATGCTCGCCTCGCGAGAAGGCGTGCACGTGCACGACGCCGCCCATGGCCGCCGAGTAGCCATGTCGCACGAGGGTGAAGTGCAGCGCTCCCAGCAGCTGTAAAGCAATCACCGCCAGCCCGAACAGGGCTCGCAGTGATCGGTAGTCAGGGAGCAAGCGCTTCATGCCGCGGGCGAGCCCTACCGCGCGCCGCCGCGGCTGGCAATTCAGCTCGCGAAAAGGCCAGGATCTACGCGGCCGGCCAGTGGGTCAGCGGCCGGCTTAGACTACTTCCGCGCATAGCGATGCTTTACGCCGACCGGGAAGTATTCGGGGTCACCCGCCGGCCACAGCGTGACCCGCGGCAGTTTGCGCTCCGCGGGCACGTAGTTGGCAAACTCGCTGTTGAGGCGGAGTAGCACCGCCAGGATCGCTTCGGCGATCGCCTCGCTCAGCGCGGGCTGCGCGCGGCTACCGGGCGCGAGTTCGACGGCGATCGTGAGTTGCCGATTGCGCTGTTCGTCTTCCTGGACCTCGAGCACGAATTTGCCGGTGACGAAGGCACGTGTCTCTGGTTGCTCGAGTCCGATGCTCACCGTGTCGGGGAAAATATTGGCGCCGTAGTAGGAGACGGCGAAGTGCGAGCGACCGAACACGTACACGAAGGGCAGCCGATGCAGGCGCGTTGCGCCCGACTTTCTGGCTTCCCGCTCAGCGTCGAAACCAAAGTCACGAAGCCGTTCGATCATCGCGGAGTAGGGCACGACGCCTCCCGCGTCGGAGATATGGTAGCGAAGGTGAGGGACCCCTCCGTCGCCCGAGAAGACGAGCGTGCGCTCGTGCTCTTCGAAATAGCGCTGCCAGGGATCGTATTGGACGAGCGTGGGCAAGCGCGCCTCGCCGAAGAGCGCCTGCGCGGCATCGCCGCGCTCGGCGAGGAAACGGCGAATGCCGACTGAAAGCGGCGTTTCGTTGCCCAGAACACCGCCGTCCGCAGTACCGTACAACGAGGCAAAGTCGTTCACCGGGTTGCTCATGCCGGCCCGCTCGGCGACGAGCGTTCGCCACTCTTCGCTGAACACTTCACCCGCGAGCACCAGCTTGAGCGCGTACGTGTGCCAAGGCACCCCTTCGGCAAGGCCCGCGTCGACCACGTCTTTCAAAAACGGCGGATAGCCGAGCAAGACTGTCTGCTCGAACATCGGGCCCAGCGCGCGCACGACTCGAAAGATCTCGGCTTTTTGGTTGCCCGGCGTGACGAGCGTCAGCGGGTAGCCCTTGGTCGCTAGGTGTCGGCAGCAACCCGCCGTGAACATGCCGCCCACCCAAGTGCCGAGTGGAAAGCAGACCACGGCCAAGGTACGCCGCGTATCGGCAGCAAAGCTATCGCGAAAGACTTGTTCGAAGCGCGCGGCTACCGCAAGCTCATCACTGAAGAAGCGCGGCCAGAACGTGGGCTCGCCGGTGGAACCCGAGGACGCGGCGATCATGTCGCTCGAGCTCAGATCCCCAGCGCGGCAGCGCTCGGCGAGCGGATAGCGATGATGGTAGTTGGTTTTCGTCGTGAGCGGCAGCTGGCGAAAGTCCTCCAGCGAACGGATCCGTGCCGGGTCGACGCCCTGCTCCGCGAGGAATGCGGCATACGCCGGCACGCTTTTTCGAGTGCGCTCGAAAAGATCGAGCAAGTGCGGCGTGGGCTCCGCGGACGCGTGTTCCCGAAGCTGCTCGGAGAGATCGCTACGAATGAAGAGCTCGTGGGCAGATAGGGCCTGGGCAGCGCGATCTCGATGCATCGCCAGATCGTCCGCGACAACGCGGGCGCCCGTCAAACTTTTACGGTCTCGCGCCGCTCGAATGGCCTACTCTGGGCGGCGCATGATGCCGATGGCTGACGACTTGGCCGCGCCTTCTTCGCTGATGTCGAGCAGGTGGTCGCGCGACAATCTGGTCAGCTCCCACCCGGGGCGTCTGTACGATGGCAGGATCTCGGAACGCATCGAGCTCGAAGCGCTCGAGTATTTGGTGCGAGATCTCGAGCGAACGCGCGGTCCATGCCAACTGGGCTGGGGACGGATGGGCGTGTTCACTTGGGACATCGCTTGCCACGGGGACGAGGGGCCGTTCATTTTGCAAGTGCCGCGTGTCTTGGATGAGCGCGGTCGGCGCGGCCGATCGAAGCGCGAAGTGCCTGGTTTGAACTTCGCGCACATGGGCGCCTTCATCGCCCGGGGCTTGAAGCGTTTCGTGAGCGAGCCAAAGGCCCTGCTGACGCTCGAGGGCAACGTGCCCGGCGCGGTCTTCGAAGCTTTGCCGGAGCACCACACGATCACCTTTGGTTTGGGCGCGCTCCAGATCGAGCTGTCCGAGGGCAACAGGTCGTGGGTCGTCGCGCTAGGACCGCACGCCACGGCGGATCTGCTGGCCGAGATGATCGCCGCGCTCGTTTATCACTACGAGCCCGAACTCGAAGGCGGCACCGCGATCGCCGACGTCTGCGTCAACGACGGGGACTTCGCCGTGAAACGCCGCAGCGATGGCTCGTTCGAAGTGCGGCTGTTGGCGGTGCGTGCGCGCGAAGCCGCGATCGGCCCGAGCCTGCTGCTCCTGTACCTCGTTCAGCTGATGGCCTACGAAGACTGGAGCGTGGACGGTGATCTGGTCGGTCTACCGGTGCTGCTCGGAAATCCCTCGCTGGCATTCGAGGGCGTGGTTCGCGGCCTGCGTTACCGCTATCGCGATCTCGGCTTGCGCGAGGAGCAGGGCATCCTCGAGGCCCAGCGCTGGATCCGCGATTTTGGGCGTTCGACTGAAGGTCGCGCCTATCGGCCATGGGTGGAGCGCTTTTTGGTGGGGCTTCTGCCGCTCTCCTTCGGTGCAGATCTGCGCGAGCGTTGGTGGCGACTCATCCCACTACAAACGAAGCTGGGCGTGCTCGAGCTGGCAGGCCGAGGCGATCCCGCCTCGAGTGAGGCTCGCTCGGCGCGCACGCTCAAGGCCTTCCTCGAGCGACTCTCTCGCGAGATCGGCCGAATTCCCAAAGATGAACCGGGAGCACTGCCGATCAACGAGCTCGGGTATCAGGGGCTGCTCGACCTGCTCGCGGAAGCGAGAGTCCCGCCCGAAGCGCGCGCGAGCATCGCCCTGGAGTTGCTCGCTCATTGGCCGTACCGAGGCTTGGACCAGCTGCTCGCCTTGGTTCCCGGCGCGCGAAGCCTACGCCGGATGAAGAGTCGCCTCTCGTTCGGGCGCGTGCTCTCGGACGCCGCCGAGGGAACGCTCGCCAGCCTTTCCCCATTACCGAAGCAGGACAGCGCCAGCCGCGTTCTGGCCAATCCAGAGCTGTTCAGCGTGCTCTCGCTGGCGGCGACGCTGCACGAAAGTGCGGCGCGCACTTTTCTCAGCTTCGAAGCCTACATGGACACGGCACTTCACGATCCCAGCTGGGGCTACTACGCGCACAGCGTACTGATCGGAAAAACCGGCCATTTCGACACCCATCCGGAAGAGCACTCTCCCGACTACGGCAAGTGGCTCGCGGCTTGGGCCTTCAAAGCTTGGGCCGACCTGGTCGCGCACGCTGAGCTCGCCGACACGGACGTGTTCCCAGTGATCGAGTTCGGCGCGGGCAATGGTCGCCTCGCGCGCGACTTCCTGGACGCGGTGGCCCAAGGCGCAAACCAGCGCAGCGCGAGCGAGCGAGCGCGCTGGGTCACGTTTGCGGCGCGCGTCCAGTATCGCATCTACGAAAGATCCGAGTCGCTACGAGAAAAACAGAGCGCGCTGCTCGGCCAGGCCGCTCGGGTCTTGGCCGGCGACGCGCGCTGCCCGAGAGAGACGCTGAAGCGCGATTTCCCGAGCGGCGTCAGAGGGCTCGTGCTCAGCAATGAGCTGCCCGACGCATTTGGCGTGCACAAGGTCGTCTTGAGCGCCGAGGGCGATGCCTGGGCGGCCCTGGTAGTCCCGCGCCTGGAGCGGACCTCGAAGGAAGCGCTGGGCGAAGACCTCGCGCTTCGGATCGAGGTCGGCAACGAAGCCCTGCGCAGCCGCTTCGAACTCTGCAAGAACGCGGCGGACTTCTACCTGGATGCCGAAATTTACGCGGAAGTGATGCAGGCACTGAGCGCGTTTCCCGACGGACAGCGCGAGCTGCTGTTGTCCGGGCTTTGGTTCGAGGAAGCGTACGTGACCGTTGCGGCACTGCCCGAGCTCGCCGCTCATTTGCGCGAAAACGCGGCCGAGTATGCGCTGGCTCTGGCTGCCGAAGACTCGGGCGTGGTGGTCTACGTGAACCTGCACGCCGACCGCTTCATCGCCGAGCTCGGTTCGTCACTCGCCGCCGGTTTCATCGTCACCCTCGACTACGGTGACACCACCTGGGGGCTAGTTCAGGGCGCACGGCGCGGGGATTTTCCATTTCGCGTTTACGGACGTTGGCAGGATTACGTACCGCGGCCCAACGATCCGTACGGCGCGCCCGGCACTCAGGATCTCACTTCGGATCTCAATTTCACGAGCTTCGCCCAAGCGGGACGAGCAGTCGGTCTGCAGCTGGTTCACTTCGGTCCCGAGCGAGACGTGACCGGCGACTTCCTGCCGCAGCTGCTCCCTGCCTGTGCAGAGCGCGATTCCATGACGAGATTTCTGGGCAATCCCGTGTTCAAGGTCTTGGTCCTCGGCACGCGGTCGAGCGCAGCGTTCCAGAGTCCACTCGACTCCCCGCTACCGCTTCTGGGCCGGGGCTCGGACGTTCCGAAGCCGCGGCGGCACGCGGTCTCGACGATCGAAGCGGCACTATCCGCGCTCGGCCGCTGAGCATTGAATCGCACTGAGTCTCCGCGCGGCACGCTCTTCCCGACATGTAGTTATGGTCGGAGGCCGGTGAATTTGTTTTGCCGGAATTTTGTGGGGATGCTAGTCGGGTGGCTGCGACTTTGGGATAGCTTGGGCTCCGCGTCGCACTCGCATCTGCGTCTCGAACCTCTGTAGGGAGAGTTAAGAACTGTGGGTCTAGTGTCGTCCATATCGGGCACGGTCAGTGCGCGCAGAATCTCCGGGCTGGGAATGCTCGTGGTGTTCTCGAGCCTGCTTGGTTTGTCGAGCTGCCTGTACGAGTCCAGCAATCGCTGCGACGAAAATCAGCTCTACGATGCCAACGCGGGCTTGTGTGTGTGCACGAACAACACCATCGCTGGCACGACCGAGACGGGGGCTCCAGGCTGCGTTCCCTGTGCGGAGCACGAGGTCGCGAGCAATGATGCGTGCGCTTGCGAAGAGGGCTACCAACGACCGACCGCCGATGCCGCTTGTGTGATCGTGCCGGATGCGTTGGGTCTGCCTTGCCAGTCCGACCAGGGCTGCACGGACGCGACGTTCAACAGCTGCCACCTACTCGAAGACGGCTCGGGCTACTGCACCAGCCTGGATTGTGCCCCCGGTGAGTGTACGGGCGGCTATGCCTGCGACACCGCGACAACGCCCAGCTACTGCGTGCGCCCTCCCGCTGGCGCCGGTCAACCGTGCGCGTCGGACGAAGATTGCGCCGGAACGGAGGCCACCTGGTGCGATACCTTCGTCAGCCACGTCTGCTACGCGGAAGGCTGCGCGCTAAACGGCAACGATTGCCCCGGCAAAGAGTGCTGCGATCTGGCAGTCAAATCCAATGGGTTGCTGAAGAAGACCATCTGCGTGGATCTCGGCACCTGTGACGAAGAAAGTGCCGATTGATGCGCATCTCTAGCGTTGCACTCAGCGCCTGGCTGTTGTCTCGAGCAGGGCTGGCCCTGGCCGCGGATCCGCCGCCGGCTCCGGTCCCGCCCCCACCCTTAACGGCAGCCGAGCCGGGAGCCGTCACGACGGCGCCCGCCACTGCGCCTGCGGTCGCGCCCGCGCCCACCACCACTGGTCCCACCGCCAGCAGCGCGGACGCCGAGGCCGAGGGGAAGTTCGCCGCTGCGCCCGAATCCGTCGTGGACAGCTTTGCCACTGACGAGGGCAGCAGCGACAGCGATACCCAGCGCAAGCTCGATTTGTACGGTTTCGCTGACTTCACCTATCAGCGACTGCTGATCGACCAAGACAACGTATGGAACCGGACCTACCCCGGCGTAAACTCGTTCGCGGTCGGTAATCTCAACCTCTACCTGAGCAGCAACCTGGGCGACTCGTGGCGCGCGCTGGCCGAGGTGCGCTTCATGTATTTGCCCAACGGCGCGACCAAGCCCGACGGGGCTGGCAACGCGGTGCGCACGGACACCACCGTGCTGGACTACACCGGGTTCTCGGAGCCGATCCGCTGGGGCGGCATTCGCATCGCGCGCATCTACGTGGAGCACGAGTTCAACGGACTGCTCAAGCTGCAAGCCGGTCAATTCCTGACGCCGTACGGCATTTGGAACGTGGATCACGGCTCGCCCACCATCATCGGCATCAAGAAGCCGTTCGTGGTTTCGAACCAGCTCTTTCCGGAGCAGCAAGTCGGGCTCCAGCTGTACGGCAGCTACTTCGCGGATCCCCTGGAGATTGGCTATCACCTAACCCTTTCCAACGGGCGCGGCCCGGTCGAATACCAAGACTTCGACGACGCCAAAGCGTTTGGCGGTCGGCTCTACATGAAGACCGACGTGTTGGGCTCGCTCACCGTCGGTGGCTCTTTCTACCGCGGTGGCTACTACGATCGTTCCTCGAAATACGTGATCAAAGACCAGGGCACGGCGATCGATCAAGAGTTTACGACCATCTCCAAGTACCAGGAGCTGTCACTCGGCGTCGATCTGAAGTGGGAATACAAATCCTGGCTGGTTCAGGGCGAAGCCATCATGAACGAGGCCAACTTCGACTCCGGCGGTCGCCCCCGCGCGCAGGCGCTGAGGCCGCCGCAAGGCTTCTTGCCCGACTACCGGCGTTGGGGTGCGTATGGCCTGGTTGGCTATCGCTTGCCGTTCGTGCCGCTGATGCCGTACGTGATCATCCAGCACGCCTACTCGCCGGATTCGCCGAGTACCCCTCCCGCGACCGCCTATGAAGTCGGCGTGAACTATCGCCCGACGGCCGCTGTCGTGGTGAAGCTCGAGTACACGGATTGGCACTTCAGCGCTCCGGGTTCGGCGGGCTTCGGCAACTATCCGCTGAGAATTTTGGCTTCTCAAGTAGCGTGGGCATTTTGAGGTGCAGCCCATGACGAAGCTCGGCAATCATCGTCGTCGTCTATTCCTCTCGCTCGGATTCGCCCTGCCCTGGTTGTGCGCGCTACCGAGCACCGAGCGCACCGCACGCGCTGCCGAGCGGGTCACGCTGGCGGTATTCGTGGCCAAAGATTCGGCCCTGCAGAACCTGAAAGTGACCGAATTGAGGCGCATTTTTACGAACGCGGACGACAGCGGCTTCTCCGGGCGCCGCAGCGTTCCGTTCAATCACACCGCGCGCTCGAACGATCGCGTCGGCTTCGATCAGACGGTCTTACGCATGAATCCGGAGGAGGTCAGTCGTTTCTGGATCGATCGCAAGATCCGCGGCCTACCCGGCCCGCCGAGAGCCGTGGATTCGCTGTCACAACTGCTGCGCCTGGTCTCGCGCAACAGCCAAGGCGTGGGTTACGCCCGGCCGAGCCAAGTCTCGAATGACGTTCGTGTGATTCGCATCGACGGCAAGTTGCCCTCCGAACCCGGCTATCCGCTGCAGTTCGACGAGTAGTCTCTCGGGCCTGCCCGCGCCGTCACGGGGGCTGGCTGAGCGATTCGGTCAAGAGCTCGACCAGCTCGTCGGCGCTGATGCCGGCGACCGCCTCACCGTCGTCGAGTAGAGCGCCTGCGAGCTGACGCTTGGAAGCGTGCATCTCGACGATGCTGGCTTCGATGCTGTCTTTGGTGATGAGTCGATAGACCGTGACTGGTCGCTCTTGACCGATACGGTGCGCCCGATCGGTCGCTTGAGCTTGCACGGCGGGGTTCCACCACGGGTCGAGGTGAATTACGTAGTCCGCAGCCGTCAAATTGAGTCCAAATCCGCCGGCTTTGAGGCTGATCAGGAATAGCGGGGCGTCACCCTCTTGAAAGGCGGCCACGCGCGCTTGGCGCTGCGCTTGTGGCGTACTCCCGTCCAAGTATTCGTAGTGGATCCGGCGTTCGTCCAGGTGTTCGCGCACCAGCGCCAAGAAATCCACGAACTGGCTGAACACGAGCGCGCGGTGCTGATTTTCTCGCAATTCCTCGACTAGATCCAAAAAGGCATCGATCTTCGAGCTCTCCCGGGGCGCGTCCGGAAATACCAACGACGGGTGGCAACAAAAGCGCCGGAGCCGCATGATCTCGGCCAGCACCTGGAGCTTGTTGTTGCGCTTGCCGTGCACGGTGTAGAGCTTTTCATGGATCTGTTTGCGAAGCAGCGCGTAGCGCAGGCTTTCGTCTCGAGACCAATGCACGTCGTGCTGCACCTCCGTGAGCGGCGGCAGATCGGACAGGACGTCCCGCTTCAAGCGCCGCAGCAAGAACGGCCGCAGCAACTTGTGGAGTAGCTCCGTCGATTCGCGGCCCGCGTCGCGCTCGACCGGCATCACGAAGGTGTGCTTGAAGTGCTGCCAATCACCCAATAATCCTGGATTGAGGAAGCGAAAAATCCCCCAGACGTCCCCCAGATGATTTTCGACGGGGGTGCCGGTGGCGGCGAGCCGCTGCTTGGCGGACAGTGAATAGGCGGCTTTTGCCCGCAAAGACTGAGGGTTTTTGATGAACTGCGCTTCATCGAGCACGACCGTACCCCAGCTCAACGCCGACAGCTCGGCCTGGTCTTGTTGCAGCAGCGTGTAGCTGCACACGACCACGCTGGCGGACAAGGCGCCGTTCGAAAGCGGAGCCAGCAGCGCAGCGCGCTCCTTCCCGACGTATTCGATGGCGCTGAGCGAAGGCGCAAAACGCCTGATCTCCGCGATCCAATTGCCACACACCGAGGTCGGCGCGACGACCAAGGTCGGGCCGTGCGCTTCGGCGACGCGTGACACGAGCAACGCTAGGATCTGAATCGTCTTACCGAGGCCCATGTCGTCAGCCAGGCACGCGCCCAGGCCCAGCTCGCTCAGGGACGACAACCAGCGGTAGCCTTCCACTTGGTATGGACGCAGCGTGGCGCGTAGATCGCTCGGCACGCTGAACTCTTTGTGCGAAAGCCGCGCCACGCGCTCGAGCCAGCTCTGACTCTCGACGTCGAGCTCGAAACCGCTGGCTGGGTCGTTCAATTCGCCCAGCGCAAACAGCGCGCTCTTTGGCAAGCGCAGCTCGGCGCCGGGCCGCGCTGCGGAATTGACCGCTCGCAGGGCGGCGATCACACGTCGGATCCGCGCTTCTACCTCGACGTAGTCCCCGCTTTCCAAGCGCACGAAGCGACCGTGGCCGAGCGCCGGAGCGCGCACCAGTTCATTGAGCGTCACTTCCGTCACGGAATCGATGCGCATCCCGCCGGTCACCAAGTACCAGCCCTTGTCGCTGCGCAAACGCCCGTGCAGTGTTCGTGAACTCGCGTGAGCGCTCAGCTTCATGGCGCCGGACTCCGGCCATTCCAGCGCGCAGGGTAAGGCGGCGTCACGCAGCTCGCTGAGCAACTGCAGTACGCCTTCCTCGCCCAACGTCCAGCTATCCGGGGTGTCGAAAGGAGATTGCTCGTCGGGATCGGTGGGACTCTCGAGCGTCGGGCAGGCCTGCCGCAGGGCCAGGTTCTTGGCGCGCTCGATCAGCAAATCACGCTCGCAACGCAAGCGCCGTCCGCCCGAGTAGGCGCTGAGGCTGGTGCGTCCCACACCGGCCAGAAAGAAGCGCCCCTGCTCCGAAAACGGCCGCACACCGAGCTGCACCAGCCACGCTCCGGCGTGCACGGCAAAGCGCAAGCAGGGCGTCGGATCGGCCACCACGCTCTGTTCACTGCCCAGCTCGGGGCTGCGCACCTCCACGCTTTCGGCCAGCTTGCCGAGTACGGAGAGTAGCTCGCGTTCGTGGCTCTTGGGAATGCGTGCGCCGCCGCGCAAGGCCTCGCTAGCGCGAAAGATGCCCTCCGGAACGCGATAAACGAGCAGACGGGTCTCGCTCTCCGGAACCACGTTGATGCCCAGCACGGCTCCGGCAGGTTCGACGAAGACTTGCACGTAGCCGCGTTCCTCGCGAGTCTCGATGCGCGGCGTGGCGCGCGTGACTTCGACCGGCGCTCGCGCCCGCAGGCCATTCACCACGCGCGGATGTCCAATCAGCGCTTCTGGCGCCTCGGCCGTGAAGTCACGTTGTCCGTTGTGCTGCTCGCGCGTGCAATCCAAGACGCG
>DATEPG010000113.1:0-3786 GCA_035273265.1 Polyangiaceae bacterium | reverse complement strand
TCGAGTGGGCGCTGAAGGCCATCGCGCGCCCCAACGCGCACGCGCATATTCTCGCCATCGCTGCCGCGACTCTGAGCTTGGCCGGCCGCTCTGAAGACGCGCGAGCGCTCGTCGGGCATATGCGGGAGCGAGATGGCTCTTACGGTCTCGAGCGCTTCCTGCGCGCGTTCCGCCTCGATCCGGACGCCGAAGCGCTGTTACGAAAGGGCGCCGCGTCCATCGGCTTTGCCGGTTAGCGGACGGGATGAGCAACCTCAGTCGTCTCGCTTCGCAGAGTCCGCGAGGATGGACATTTAGGAATTCGCCGCTGACGCCGGAACTACATCAAAAAGCGGCCCGTCGATTTGATGCGCGGTGCCGTGCCGCGCCGTGCTTACAGCCTGATATTATAGTACATCCCTTGCGCTCGATGCCGAAGCGGTGAGACCGGGATTCGTTTCGGGTCGAACCCGCGCTTGTAACGCTCCCTGGACCGCACACAGAGACCGGACGCCTTACTGAGGAACGACTCGGATGCCGAAGAGAAGACTCCCTTTGCCCCTCATTCCCCTGCTGCTCCTCGCGTCTTGCGCTGGGAACACGCCGCCGAGCGGTGGCAGCGGTGGCGGCGGCAGTAGCAGCGGCGGTAGTGGCAACGGCAGCAGCGGCAGCAGCGGCAGCAGCAGCGGAAGCGCACCGGTGGCAATCGGTGGCGCTCTGCCTGGCGGAAGTAGCGGAGCGCCCAGCGGAACCGGCGGAGCCATCGCCGGTTCGGGTGGTGTGCCGAGCAGTGGAGGCGGCGGGACCGGTGGTGCAACCAGCAGCGGGGCAGGTGGCACCGGCGTTGCTGGTTCCGGAGGCGGTGTGACCGGGCAAGTCATGACGTGCCCTTACACGGCACCCACGGTCCCCGACACTTTTCCAAAGAATTGGAGCGTTGCGGCCGTGACTCAGTTCAACGCCAATGGCGGCTGGACTTGGTACAACGACGAGCGCGTGGTGGTGGACGCCGCGGCCGGCAAGATCATCGTCAGTAGCGCGGCCTCCAGCGCCTCGAGTCAGACCCAGAACACCAACATCGACGTCGTCATCCACGATTTGGCTACCGGCCAAAATGCCAAGAAATCCTTGGGGAATCTGAGCTATTCCGACGACCACAACAACGGCGGCATCGTGGTCAAGGCGCCAGGCGAGTACTTCGTCGCTTATACGCATCACAACGTGGACTGCGACACGCACTGGGCCAACTACAGTGGTGGCGCGTGGGCGCCGACGGCGATCTACAACTGGGGTCAGCACGGGTGCACGACGAATCCCAAAAAGGACGCCGTTACGTACAACAACGTCTGGCGAATGAGCTCCGAGGCGGGGGCGCTCTACAACTTCGTGCGCTCGATCCAGACCAGCCCGAGCTTCCTTCATTCCGAGGACAACGGGGCAACCTGGAAGCTCGCTGGGCGCCTGACGGCGAGCCCCCAGGTCGGGTACAACGCTGGCTACTACAAGTTTTGGGGCAACGGGGTCGATCGCATCGACTTCTTCGCCACTGAGTCGCACCCGCGGGACTCCAACACGAGCGTCTTCCACGGCTACATCAAGGGGAAGAAGAGCTTCGATTCGCTGGGCATGGAAGTCGACGCCAACATCTTCGACACGATGGCCCCCGAGATCACGAAATTTACCAGGGTGTTCGCCGCGGGCAGCATGCTGGGCGGGGCGACCTTGCGTCGTCTCTGGAACTTCGACGTCGCCCGCTACGAGGATGGGACAGTCGGGGTCCTCTGGCAGGGGCGTGAGAACGAGTGTGCAGACAAGAACAACTGCACCCCCAAGCACCACGTTGCCTACTCGCGCTTCGACGGCACGAAATGGACGTCGACGCGTCTCGTCAAGGGCGGCCGAACACTTTACCGCAATAAGTCTGACTGGTGGGAAGAGGACTATCTCGGTGGAGCTGCGCTCGATCCGGACGACCCGCACACGGTCTACGTCTCCACCAACATCGACCCGCGCGACGACAAGACGGAGTATCCGGTCAACGAGATCTGGAAAGGCGTCAGCTGCGACAATGGCGCGACGTTCACCTGGACGCCGATCACCATGAACTCGGAAAGAGAGAACCTGCGACCTGTCGTTCCCAAGTGGGACGTCAAGAACACGGCGCTGCTCTGGTTCCGGGGCAACTACCAAACCGCTCAGATGTACAGCGCAGAAGTAGTGGGTATCATCCAGCGCAAGTGAAGGGCGGTGCGACCCCGGCCCGGTGAGTGCTAGCCTGTGAGCAGCCATGCCAGCTCGGGCCGCCGCTCTCAGTGATGCCGAGCGCTTGCCCGAGCGGCCACTCGGCAGGCGCTTGAGCACACATCGCGCTCCTCGTTCGCTCAAGCTCGTCGGGCTACTCGGCGCACCGCCGCTGATGGCTCTGGGGCTCTTCATGTTCGCCCTCGCCCTCGCCCCCGACTCGAAAGAGCGGCTCAGCGCTCGAGTGGTGTTTGCATTGGTGGGCACCTGCTTCGCGGGGCTGGGCGCGTTCCTAGTGCTGCTTTTGCGGCGCAAACTGGCGACGGTGGTGCAGCTCTACGAGGGCGGCATCGTCGAGCTGGTCGGTGCAAAGCGGCGCGAGATCGCCTGGGGAGACGTGCTGAACTTCGAGCGCAGCTACTACGCGAGTGGCCTGTACCAATTGAGCGTGCTGAGCGTGAAGCTCCGCGACGGCAGACGGCTGAACCTCAATAGCCAGCACCTGCAAGATATGGACGCGATTGCGAACCGCCTGGAGCATCAGGTCACGGAGCTGTTGCTACTAGCCATGCGACAAAGCCTGCGTCTGGATCAGGCGCTGTCGTTCGGGAAGGTGGCTGCATCTCGGCAGGGCATCCACTTCCGAAAGCGCGTCTTGCCGTGGCAAGACGTGGCGATTGCCCAAGTGCGGGTCGGCTTTCTCGAAGTGATGAAACACGGTGACGCGACGCCAACGTTGCGCGTCCATGTCTCGCGCCTGCAGCGAGTGGATGCGCTTTTGACACTCGTGAACGAGCAACGGCAGCGTGCCGGGGGGGCACCTCCTTTCACTGCCAGTGCCAGTTTTCGGCGAGTAAGAAGCAAGCTGTGGCTGCAGTCCTTGTTGGTGGGCCCGCTGGTCGCAGCACTTTTTGGAGCCGGCAGCTATTGCCTCTATCGCGCGCTGCGAGCGCTCGATGCTTCCCAGGGCGTGCTGGTACGCGGCGCTCGTGAATACTTAGCCTGGGCTCTGCTCAGCGCCTGTCTCGGCGCATTTCTTGGCCTCGGCTGGTGGCACGACGTCCGCGCGCGGTTGCGCCGGCAGCACCTGGCGCAACGTTTGGCAGCCACAGGGAAGCTGGTTCCGGTGCTGGTGCTAGAAAAAATCTACGAGGAATGGAGTTTTCACAGTGGTTATCGCTATCGCTACTTAACGCCAGGGGGCTTCGAGGCGACCGACAAGGTGGACCTCGGGAGCGGGGCCGCCGAGCCTTGGCGCAGCGGAAGTGACCACTTGCTCGCTCTCTGCTCGCCGGACGAACGCGAAAGCGTATTGATCGGCGGCAGCGGCTACCCGCTTTCACGACTGCCCGCCGCGCCCGATGCTTTTTGAAGGGCGGATCGCTCACGCTCCGCGGCAGAGCGAGAGCCATGTAGCGTAAACAACACCTCCGGCAGCCAGCACGGGGACTTCGCGAGTCGCACTCGCGAGAAACGCCAAAAACTAGGCTGCAATTGCAGCTCGCCCAGGGCGACCGACCAACGCAAGGTCTGCGTCTGAACCCAGATGCGCCCGTCGTCCTGCAG
>DATEPG010000112.1:0-16808 GCA_035273265.1 Polyangiaceae bacterium | reverse complement strand
GCCGCGCAGGGGGTGGGCACGTTCTTGATCGAGCGCATCGTCGGCTCGTACAGCAATGTCGTCGGGCTTCCGGCGTGCGAAGTCGTGCTCGATCTGCGGACGCTAGGCTTGCTCGGCCATTTCCCCTGAGCCGATGTCGAGTCGCACAGACGCGCCCGCGCAAGTCGGCACCTATCCGAATTCTAAAACCTTTTTGCGGGATGCCTGGGCTCTCGCCACGCTCGCGCTCGCGCTCCGAGTGCTCGTGGTGTGTTGGGCAAAGGATCGCTTCCCGCCGGCCGACGACGGCACCTTTTACCATACGGTCGCCCAGCGCATCGCGCACGGGCAAGGCTACACTTGGCTTTGGCCCGATGGCGCGGTCAGCTATGCCGCGCACTATCCGGTCGGCTACCCCGCGCTGCTGGGGTTCGCCTACGCGCTGTTCGGTGCGCAGCCGGCCATTGCCATGTTGCTCAACGCAGCGCTTGGAGCGCTCGCGGTGTTTGCGGCGCAACGTGCGGTGATTCGCTACGGCTCACGTCGGCGAGCGCTGATTGCGGGGCTGCTTCTGGCGCTCCACCCCGGTTTGCTCTTGTACACGCCGGCCTTGATGACCGAAGGCGTGACCGCCGAAATGCTGGTGGTCGCGACTTGGCTCGGTTTGCGCGTCGGTTCTAGGCCAGGCTTTCGCTGGCGGCTGCTGGCGCTCGGCGTGTGCCTGGGCGGCCTCTGCCTGGTGCGCCCGCAGATTGTGATTATGGTGCCGATTTTCGGCTTCTTTGCGCTCGAGTCGAGCGAGCTTCGTTGTCCCGCGCGTGTGCTTCGCGCGCTGCTCGTGACCGGCATAGCGCTCGCCGTGTGTTTACCGTGGACGCTGCGAAACTGTGCTCGCATGGATCGCTGCGTATTCGTCAGCGCCAACGGTGGTTGGAACCTGCTGATCGGTTCCGCGCCCGAGGCCAATGGCGCCTGGATCCCCATCGAGGGCTCGAGCGTGCCCGCTCCTTGTCGCAACGTCTTTGGTGAGGCAGAAAAGGATCGCTGCTTCGGGCAAGTGGGGATGGCCAACATTCGCCAACATCCGTTCTCCTTCCTCGGGCTCGTCCCGCGCAAGCTTTCGGTCACCTTCGACTACTTCGGAGCGCCCGGCCATTACCTGCACACCTCGAACTTTCAAGCGTTCGGGGAGGAGAGCAAACTCAGGCTGGGCATCGTCGAGACGATTTGGGAGCGCCTGGTGCTGCTGTTCGGCATCGTTCAGGTCGCCGGGGCTGGTCAGGCTCGACGCCGGTTGCGTGTGGCCCTGGCCCTGCCGGCAGCACTATTTGCCATGCTGCGCGCGGGTTGGCTCGGTTACCTCGGTTTCGCGACCATCGCCGCGCTCTCCGGTAAGGAGTTACTGAAGCGGCCAGTGAGCGCGCTCGCGGCCAGCCTCGTGCTCAGCACGGCAGCCACACACGCAGTTTTCTTCGGCGCGGGACGATATGGGTTCGTGTGCGCAGCCCTGCTCTGTCTCGCCGCGGTCGGCTCCGAGCGCGGTCGTCCCGCCCCCGATGAGGCCCGAACCGAGCTTCCGGCCCGGTGACTCTTTTGACAGTCGAGGTAAGAAGCAGCGATACTTGGTCGAAGGAGTTTCTGCCGGATGCCGCTGATTGAGACCGAAGAAGCAGCTCGTCGCCTCGCGCGCGCCATCGCGAGTGATTTGTCTCTCTACAATGAGGAGAAAATCATTCGTGGCATCGAAGGGGATTCCCTGTTCGACCAACTCGGGGAAGAAATCGAGGAAGGACGCGCGCTGTTCAAGAGCCGTGTCTCGCCCGACCTCTACCATCGGAATTTTTACGATCGTGCGCTGGTCGATATCTTGGTCAAGTCGAAGGGCCACATCAAAAGCAAGATCTGGTAGCGGCGCTCTGGAGCGCCCCGCCTGGGTCGTGAGCTGGTGAGCGCACAACGATTAGTGCTCGGCGCGGAGCAACGCCGTGAGCGTCTCGACAAGGTGCTTGCGCGGCTGCTTCCGGACGTGTCCCGCGCAACCGTGCAGCGCTGGATCGAAGAAGGCCGCGTCCAAGTCGACGGCAAGCCGTGTCGCGCGAAGGATTCGGTCACGGCAGGCAGCCAGATCGAGCTCGAGGCTGGGCCACCTCCGCCGAGCGAGGCCGACCCAGATCCGAGCGTGGTGCTCGATGTTTGCTATGAGGATCCACACCTTCTGGTGGTCAATAAGCCTGCCGGCTTGGTCGTGCACCCGGCGCGTGGCCACCGCACCGGCACGCTCGTGAATGGGCTCCTGGCGCGACCTGGCTTCGCGCTCCCGAGCCCCGATCCCGAGGACGAGCAAGGCTCACTGCGGCCCGGGATCGTGCATCGCATCGACAAGGACACCAGCGGCCTGTTGGTCGTGGCCAAGGATGATCGCACGCGCGAGGGGCTCAAGACGCAGCTCGCTCAGCACAGCGTGGAACGGGCCTACCTGGCGCTGACCGTAGGGACGCCAGCCGCGGGGACGATCAAGAGTCTACACGCGCGTGACCCGAGATCACGGCTGCGCTTCACGTCGCGCACCAGCGAAGGCAAGGTCGCGGTCACGCACGTCCGCGTGCTCGAGCGTTTGGCCGGCGGTCGAGCCGCATTCATCGAGTGTCGCCTCGAGACCGGCCGAACTCATCAAATTCGCGTGCACTTGAGCGAGCAAAGCAAGACACCGCTGCTCTCCGACGCCGTGTACGGGGGACGGCCGTCCATGGCCCAGGACGTGGCCGAGATCGTCGCGGCCTTGGGGCGCCAGGCGTTGCACGCCGCGGTGCTCGGCTTCGTGCATCCGATCAGCGGCGAGTCACTGCGCTTCGAGGCGCCGCCGCCCGCCGACTTCGCGCGCGCGCTAGCAGCGCTGCGCGCCCTTTCCTGAACGCTTTCGCATCAAAGATGTACCCCTGAGCCGAAACGCTTGCGCAGGGCAGCGCTGCCGCGGGCGCCGATTTCGTTGCCGAAGAGCTCGAGCACCTTGAGCTTTTTGAAATGGCTCGATTGTGCCAAGGCCAACGCGCCGACGTCACCGATGCCGTTCGCGCACAGATCCAAGGTCTGTAAGTTTTGCAGCGCCGTCGACTTGGCGAGGGTTCGTGCGCCTTCGTCCCCCAGGTTGTTTCCGGACAGGGCCAAGACATCCAGCTGGCTCAGGCGCTTGGCTTGGGCCAGCATTTGGGCGCCGCTCGGGCCAATCTCGCAGCCCAGTAAGTACAGTGATTTGAGCTGCAACTCGCTGCTTTTCAAGCTGGCTGCGCCCTCGTCGCCGATGGGGTTCATGCTCAAATCGAGTGAGCTCAGGCGGCTGAGCCCGCCGTGGGTCAAGGCGCTGGCGCCGCTGCTCGTAATCGAGTTGCCGCTGACGTTGAGCGTTTCGAGCCCGGACAATGCGGCCGCGCCAGCGATCGCTCGTGCGCCCTCGTCGGTGATGTCGTTTCCGCCCAAATCCAGCTCCCGCACGGCCTTTAGATAGGGTGAGCCCGCAAGCGCACGCGCGCCCTCGATTCCGAGATCGTTGTCACTCAGATTGAGTGAAGTGACCGACGCCAGTGAGCGGGATTCGGCCAACAATGAGCCAAGCTCCGGTCCGAAGCTTTTGGCGGCTAAATTGAGCTCGCTCAGGCTTTCTGTTGCCGCGAGCTTGGCGCGCAACGCCGAAAGCGAATTGCTCGCGTCGCCTTTTGCGGGGGCGGCGATCGAGGGCGAGCGAGGGGTGTCCGCACTGCTCGCATTCGGCTTCGTCCCGCCGCACGCGAGCGCAAGCAGCACCGTGAGCAAGACCGCAGCTGAGCGGCGCGTGTTTCGACCGAGCTTGCCGCTCATGCGCGTGGCTTTCGCAGGCGCAGAAAGAAGTACAGGCAGGTGCCAAGAATCAGCGCTGCGCCGAGCGCGAGGATGACCAGCGGTGATGTCGGATACTTGCCGCGAGCCAGCCCGGGTGGTGGTCGATCCACGACGAAGCCACCAGCTGCAGCGGTTTCCGTGGGGCCCGAGCTTGGCCCGGCGTGGCGGAAAAGCATCCCTACTAGGCTTACACGCCTGCTCTCTGGCCGGCAACCGTTGCCCCCACGAGCGGTGAATGCGGGCCCAGTGAGGCGAGGCCTGATCCTGGCCGGGGGACGCCGGAGGCGTGCTAGAAGCGGGGCGAACTCATCGCTCACTCGCCGGCGCGCTGGCCCGGCGCTTTCGAATCCTGCCCATGCCGCGCCCCGCCGAGTCGAGCCCCGGAAAGCTGACGTGACCCCGAACGATTCCGTACCTGCCCCCAACGACACCGAACTGCTGCTGGCCTGCGAGCGTGGCTTCGGAAAACTGAAGTCCGAGGTCGCTCAAGCCGTGGTCGGCCAAGACGAAGTTGTCGAGGCTCTGCTGATTACGCTGCTGGCTCGGGGCCATGCCCTGCTGGTCGGAGTGCCCGGCCTAGCCAAGACACTGCTCGTGAGCAGCTTGGCGCGCGCCCTCGGTCTCAGCTTCGGTCGTGTCCAATTCACGCCCGACCTGTTGCCCGCAGACATCACTGGAACGGACATCTTGAACGAGGTGGAGAAGAACGGCTTGGTGCGTCGCGAGACGAGCTTCATGCCTGGACCGATCTTCAAAAATCTGGTGCTCGCCGACGAGATCAACCGCACCCCGCCCAAGACCCAAGCCGCGCTACTTCAGGCCATGCAGGAGCGGCGTGTCACGGTGGGCACGACCACGCACGCCTTGCCCGATCCGTTTCAGGTATTTGCGACGCGCAACCCGATCGAGCAAGAGGGGACCTATCCATTGCCCGAGGCGCAGCTCGATCGCTTCCTGCTCGAGGTGCACGTCGAGTACCCATCCGAGCTTGAAGAGCTGGAGATTGCCCGCCGTACCACCTCCGGAATCGAGCCAACATTGGCGGCCGTGGTCGATTTGGAGCAAGTGCGAGCGTTCGGCGCGCTGGTGCCGCGCATCCCGATCACGGACGATGCGGTGCGCTTCGCGGTCGCCTGCTCGCGCGCTTCGCGACCGGGCAACGCCTCGTCACCGCCGGAGGTGAACCAATACGTGCGTTTTGGCGCCGGACCACGCGGCAGCCAAGCCCTGGTGTTGGCGGCCAAAGCGCGCGCCGCCCTACGCGGCGAAGCGGCCGCGGACGTCGACGACGTGCGCGAGCTGGCGCTCCCCGCTCTGCGGCATCGATTGGTCTTGGGCTATCGCGCGGATGTCGACGGCGTACGTGATCGCGACGTCGTGGCGGCGATCGTGAAGAGCGCAAAAGGTTGAGTGCTGCGTAGCCATGGATCAGACCGAGCTCAAATCACTCATTAAACGCGCCTTGCTCGAAGAGCTGGATCTGCGCGGTCGTACCGAAGCAGACATCGATGAAGCGGCCCCCCTATTCGGCGAAGGCCTGGGGCTGGATTCGCTGGACGCGCTGCAGCTGGCGATGGCGATCGAAGAACGCTTCGGGGTGAGCGTGCCCGAAGGTGAAGCGAGCCGCGCTATTTTTGCCTCGGTAAACGCGATTGCCGAGCACATCACGCGGATGAAAGCAGGCTAATCATGGCAGGGCGTGAGCGCATTGCGGTCACGGGGCTCGGCTTGGTCACTTCGCTCGGCTTTGGCCGCGAGCAGTCGTTTTCGCGGCTGTGCGCCGGCGAGCGGGGCATCAGCGAAGTCAGCCTGTTCGATCCGAGCGGACTCAAGTCGCGCATCGCGGCGGAGGTGCGAGGCCTGGACGTGCGCGCGATCGCGCCGCACGGTGAGGCCGATGATTGGTCGCGCAGCGATGCGCTTTCGTTCGTTGCCGCTCGCGAGGCACTCGCGCAAGCAGGGCATATCGAAGGCTCACCGCTCGGTTTGGCGCTGGGCGGCACCACTGGCGGAATGTACGAGACGGAGCGCGCCCTGGCCGCCATCCTGCCCGGTCGCGTGGCACCGCATGACGCGCGGCGGTTGCTGGATTTCCCGCTGGCCGTGTCCGTCGAGCGGGTGGCCCGCGCGCTCGGTAACGTCGCGCCATTGGCGACGGTGTGCAGCGCTTGTTCGAGCGGCGCGGTAGCGATCGCCCTGGGCGCTTCTTGGTTGCTCTCGGGGCGTGCCAGCCGCGTGCTCGCTGGTGGGGTCGACGGGCTGTGTCAGCTGACCTTCACCGGTTTCAGCGCGCTGGGCGCGGTGGATCCCGAACCCAGCCGTCCGTTCGATGCCGGACGCGCCGGCCTCACCCTGGGTGAGGGGGCCGGCTGCCTGGTGCTCGAGCTCGAGTCGAGCGCGCGGGCGCGGGGCGTTCCGATCATCGCCTTCCTGAGCGGTTGGGCGGTCGCCTCCGAGGCGCACCACGTCACGCACCCCGAGCCAACCGGAACTCGCGCGGCGCGCGTCCTCTCGGATGCCATGGCCGTGGCCGGGCTCGCTACGGGCGAGGTCGACTACGTAAACGCGCACGGAACCGGTACGGTTCAAAACGACGCCATGGAAGCGCGAGCCTTGGAACGGGTTTTTGGCGCGGACGTGGGTCGAGTTTGGGTTTCGTCCTCCAAGGCTCAAATCGGTCATACGCTGGGAGCTGCGGGCGCGATCGAGGCCGCAATCACGGCGCTGAGCGTCAATCGCGGACTGCTGCCGCCGACGGCAGGGCTCGAGCGACCGGAAGCGCCGGCTCTTCGCCACGTACGAGCCCCGAATCAAAGCGCCCAGCTGCGCGCTGCGCTGTCTAGCTCCTTTGGCTTTGGCGGTGCGTGCGCGGTTCTCGCCTTCGAGGCGCCCAGCGCGGAGCCGCGCTCGCTGTCCCGGAAGCTCACGGCGGAGGTCGTCATCTCGGGCGCCGCCAGCTACGGTCCGGCCGGCGTCCTGCGCGGGCATGACAGCAGGCGCTACCTCGCTGAGCCGGCTCCGTCAGGGGCTCAGCTGCCCGAGCCGCTCGGCCTGCTCGATCCAGAGCGCTCGCGTCGCTTCAGTCGAGCCTCGGCGATCGTGATCGCGACGGCCGAGAGCGCGCTGCGCGACGCCCAACACGACCCGACTGAGACCGGCTTCGTCGTCGGTAGTGCGTTCGGTGACGTGGAGCGCTCTGTGCGCTTCTTGCAGAAGGTGTTGGGGCAAGGACCAAAATTTGCCAGCCCTGCCGAATTTCCGCAGCTGATCGCCTCCACTGGCTCGGGCAATGCTTCGATCTACTTGGGACTCACCGGGCCGTGTCTGTCGGTCAGCGAGTTCGGTACCAGCGGAGAGTCCGCGGTTTCCGTCGCGATCTCGCTGCTCGAGCTGGGCCTTGCGACGGCGCTGCTCGCGGGCGCCGCCGAAGCACGCGACACGATCGTCGATGCGGTCTTGGGCGAAGATGGGTCGCGCAGCGAGGGCGGCGGTTTCGTCGTGCTCGAGGAACTTCCCGCGGCACTGGCGCGCGGGCACACGCCGCTGGCCGTGGTCGCCGAACACCATGCGTTGCGCGGTGCTCCTTTGTCGGTGTTCGCTGCGTTGCCCGCGCCCCCGAGCCAGGCATGCATCGTTGCCGGCTTCCTACCGCCGTCTTTGGCGGGCGTGCTCGAAGGTTCCAAGTGGCGCGACGTACGGCTGTTCAGTTTGCCAGCGACACTCGGTCAGCACGAAGCGATCGGCGCGACCGCGCTGGCCGTGGCGGTGGGCGAAGTCGCGTCCGGCGCTGCCGAGCAAGCCTTGGTCATCACCGCCGACCTGAACACGGTGTACTTGACGCGCCTATGTCGTTACGAGGCGCGAGCATGAGACCGATGGCGATCATTGCGGCGGGTGTCATCTCGCCACTCGGCGAAGGCCCGGCGGCGTACGCGGTCGGTGCGCTCGGCGCCCGACCCGAGACCTGCGTCGCGCCAGACAGCGAGCTCGCGGCCGCCGGCTTGCGGCGCCCGAATGCCGCCCGCGTAGCGCTGCCTGCCGCAAGCTCCGGCGAGCGCGATCGCGCGCAGGCATTGCTCGATCGCGCCTGGTGCTTGCTGCTCGAGGACTTGGAACGCGCGCGACCAGGCTTTCGCGAGCTGCGTCTGGGGCTCGTGCTCGGTACTTCGTCTGGAGGCCTGGGCTCGCTCAGCGAGCTGCTCGCGGCGCGCGCTCGCGGCCAGAATATCAGCCAGGAAATGGCTCTTTCCTCGAGCTATTTCGGTCCGCTGCGCGCGCTCGATGTTTGGGCATTGAAGCCACTGCGGGTGACCCAGGTGCTGGCGGCGTGTGCGTCGTCGACAGTGGCCATGGGCATCGGCTGCCGTTGGTTGGATGCCGGGATCTGCGATTTGGTGATCGCGGGCGGCTACGACGCGCTGACCACGTTTGCCGCGGCTGGGTTCGAAGCTTTGGGTGCAACCACCGCCAGCGTGCCGCGTCCCTTTCGCAAAGATCGCGACGGTCTCGCGCTGGGTGAGGGGGCGGCGCTGGTCGCCTTGGCGCGCGCCTCCGAGACTCCGGCGCTGGGCTACGTGCTCGGCTTTGGCGTGGGCTGTGACGCGGTGCACGTTACGGCTCCGGATCGCACCGGCGCTGGACTGGCTCGCGCGGCGCGTGCCGCTTTGCTCGACGCCGAGGTCGAGCCTTCGCGCGTCGACCTGATCAGCGCGCATGCCACAGCGACGCCCTTCAACGACAGCGCAGAGGGTCACGCCATCGCTGCGGTGATCGGTGCGACCGCCGAGCGCGTCGTGGTCCACCCATTCAAGGCCATCGCCGGTCACACGCTGGGCGCCGCAGGTACGCTCGAGACGCTGGCCGCGCTGTCTGCAGCGAGCCGAGGCATCTTGCCCGCGGCGTACGGGGAGGGGGAGCTCGAGAACGAGTTTCCCGCGCGCCTGTGTGGCCAAAACCAGCCCGGCAACGCGGCGCACTTGCTCAAATTGTCGACCGCCTTCGGCGGTGCAAACGCGGCGCTCGTGCTCAGTCCGCAGGCGCCACGCCGCGCGGTCAGTGCGCGGCCGCAAAAGCGCGTGCGCCTGCGCGGCCTCGGCGAGGCGCAGCTCACGCCGGACGTGGCGCTGATTGCTCGTGCGACGGGCATCGCCGAGCAAGATTTGGAGCGCTACGACCGACCCTCGTTGCTGTGCCTGTCGGCCGTTTCGAGTTTGCTCGAGAGCCAAGAGCTGACCGCCGAAGCGCGAAAGTCATGCGGCGTAATCGTCGGCACGATGAGCGCGACCCTGGAGGTGAACGAGATGTTTGCAGCGCGCCTGCGGGAGCGCGGTGCCCGTGGCGCGGAGCCGCGTCGCTTTCCTGCCACCTCGCCGAACCTAGCGCCGGGGCGTGCAGCGATTGCCTTCGGCTTGCAGGGGCCGAACTTCAGCGTGGGCGCGGGCCCAGCGGCGGCGCTCGAGGCCCTGCTGCTGGGCATCGAACTCTTGGCGGCGGGCGACGCGCAGTCGCTGCTGGTAGTGGCGGTCGAGGACGTAGGCCCCGTGGTCCGGGAAGTCTTTGGCGCCGCCGGGCTGCCGCAGCCGGAACCGGGCGCAATCGCCGCCTTGCTCGATACGGGGGGCTCCGGGCTACCGCTCGACCCGGAGACCCTGGCGGAGCAGCTACGTGAGCTCTTTGGCCGCGCCTCGAAAACCGCCCCCGGCTGGCCCTTGTTGAAGCGCGCCCTGAGCTCAGCGCAAGCCTGAACGCTCCCAGCATCCGCCCGCTCTGCCCGCCCGCCGGCCCGCCCGTCCGTGCCGTCGCGCGCCCGGCTTGCGCAACCGAGCGCCCTTTGGCAGTGTCTGCCCGGAATACGCCCCCGTCCGGCGGCGTTTGGCTAAAAAGAACCCCGTGCCTTCATTTCGCTCGCTCCTCCCACTGCTCGTTTTGGCTCTGCTGCCCACCTTCGGCTGCACTCACCAGTACATCGTCAATACCGAGGTGGAGGACACCGACTTCAATCGCAAGGTGATCGAGTATTGCGAGGCGTATCGGCACGCGGTCGAGCAGCGCTCCACCGCTCGACTGCTGAAAATGGCTCACCCGAGCTATTATGAAGACGGCGGCAACGTGGATGCGAGCGACGACCTCGACTACGAGGGCCTCGAGAAATACCTCAATGCCGAGTTCAACAAGACTCGCGCCATCCGCTACGAGATCCACTACCGCAACGTGACCGAGGGCCGAAAAAACACGATCCTGGTCGATTACACGTACAGCGCGAGCTACAAGATCCCGACCGCGGCCGGGGACGTCTGGCGCCGCCGTGTGGCCGACAACCGCATGCAGCTCGCGCGTGAAGGCGAGGGCTTCCGGATCTTGGCGGGCATGTGAGTTTCGCGCGGCTCCGCGCTAGGGCAGCCGGAAATCTTCGCTGATTTCTGCAATTTCGTAGCGGGTTCCAGTCGGCTGTAAGCGAAAGAGCAGTTCGGCGCCGAACAGCCGCGGGCGCCCCGCCCAGGACACGCGGATCGGGACGCGAATCGCGATTTCATCCGCGGCCAGCTCGATCGGAAGCTTTCTTGCGGCGGGTAAGCGCGCGAGATCCTCGGCGCGGAAGGTTTCCAAATCCGCCTCGCGGAACAACAGCTGTCCGCGTAGTTCGGTGTAGTCCAGCACGGTGAAGCGCGACTGCCAAAAGGCGCGCGCCGGCTGTTTGCCCGAGCCGGTTTCGACGAAAGCCTGCGGAGCAAGGAGTGGGTCCAGCCGTTCCAGCGCTTCGTTGACGGTGGCGCGCAGGAACTCACGAACCGCCTCGCGCGCCAGTCCGCTGGCTGCGGGCGCGCGCAGCACCAACCACTGATCCCGACTGTTTCCTACACGCTTGGGGTCGGGCAATACTTCCGAGCGCAGCTCAGCGACGCCGGGAGCCCGACGCGGGGTAGGGCTCCCGGGGCGCTCGGCGCTCGGGGCGGCCGGGGCGCTCGGCCCAGCGGCACAGCTCAAGCACAGTGCGAGCGCAGCCAGGCTCGGGCTAAAGCGCTTCGACCCGCGGCTCATCCGTGCGAGACAATGTGACGATGGACTGCGGGGCGACTTCGCGAAAGCCGACGGGCGTTGCATCCAGCTCGGACGCGATCAGGGAAAAGTGCGTGCTTTCGATGCTCGGGATGCGCGCTTTGCGCACGCCGTCTTCACCCAAGAGCTCCTCGATGTCTCGCCGGCCGTTCCAGACCCGGAAGCCGAGCGTGCCTTCGCGATGAACCGCCAATAGCTGCTCGCCGTTGGTGACCAGGATGTCCCCGCTGTTGGCCGGGTGCCCCTCTTCCGCCGACAAGCGATCGACCAGGCTGATCGAGGCGCGCAGCGCGCCCGCCGCGTGCTCCGGCGCCACATGCGCATCACTCAGGTGCCCTGCGTCGTGCAAGAACGACAAGAACAAATAGAAGAACAGCTCACTGTCGGTTTCGCCCCGTACGTTCTTGCGTAAGAATTCTGGCTGCGAAGCGAGTAGCCGCTCACGCAAGCGATCGAACCCAAAAATGGTTCCGGTCTGCGCAAAAAGCCACATTCGATATCGGAACGGGTGCGTATTTTCGGTGCGCAGGCCACCGACCGAGGCGCGCCGCACGTGGCCGATCAGGACGTCGGTGCGAATGTCGCCGGCAGCCTCCACCAGATCGATCTCGTCGCGGTCGTCGATCGGGCGGCGGCGCAGCAGCACCTCACCGGATTGGTAAAACCCTAAACCCCAACCGAGTGGATCACCGGCGGTGCGACGCGCGCGCAATAGTGTCGCGTTGGCCTCGAGCACGCGAGCGCCGAGATCCGGACGGTTACCGATAAAGCCGAACATGCGTGCCATGCGAGTCTCCGTTTACCTGCGAGGAGCGCGCCGTGCGCAGTGACTAAGCATACCGCTCAGCGTCACGCTTCGCACGCTCCTCCGCGACAAAGGTGAGAATAGTCCGCTGCCGGCCTGGCAGCCAGGAGGCTTTGCTCCACCCGTCCCGCAGCGCCGCAGCGCCGCAGCGCGTGGCGTCTCCGACCTCGTGCTCGAGGTGCTACCGTGTGCTGGGCATGGATCGAGTCGACTTCGGAGAAGCGCTGCTCGGAATCATGGATCGGAAGCAGCACTGGGCCTGGCCTTCGTTTACGAACGGACTCGTCGCCGCGGATCGCCTGCACATTCACCTGGAACAAGAATACGCCACGTATGTGCGCGACTTTCCGATCCTGGTGGCGCGCGCCTACATCGCCTGCCCGATCGCCGTCGTGCGTCGTGAACTGATCGAAAACGTGTACGAAGAAGAAACCGGAGGCCTCCATGCAGGCAAACCGCATCCAGAATTGTTTTTGGAGTATCCGCGCGGGCTGAGTATGGATCTTTCACGTTTCGAGCAGGTTGCGTTGCTCCCCGCTGCACGACGCTATCGAGCGTTCCTGGACGAGACGACCCTTCGGGGAGGCTGGGAAGTGGGTGCCGCCGTAACCACACTATTCTTGGAGGGAACGGCGCATGAACGGGGCGAGCTCGATCCGAGCGTGCCTCGTCGGCCGAGCCCGGCGCTGGAAGACCACCCCCTGGTGCGCCACTACGGCCTGCCGCTCAGTCACCTGCAATTGACAAAGGCCCACCGTGCCGTCGAAGGTGAGCACCGTGCCGCCGCCTGGCGGGTGATGCTGGACCACGTATCCGCCGCGCAGCAACCGGCAGTAATTGCCGCGATGCGGCTGGCCCTGGACCTTTGGCTGGGTTACCGTGATGGCGTAGCGGAAGCCTGCGGACTCTCTCGTTGAACCTGCCTCGGGAGCGCTGTGCTAGCCTGCCGCTCAATGCTTTCCGTTAGGGTTCATGGGTTTGCGCGGGGTGTCGCGCTGGGACTGCTTGGCTCATTGGCGCTGGGCGCGGCTGCGTGTGGTGCGGTCTATCCCGAGATCAGCACGCCCGTGCGTGCAGCGGGAAATCGTCAGCTCGATCCGCCGCCGCCTGAGGATCTGGTCTTCCTGAAGATCGCCAAGGCGCACATCCCAACTCACACGCGCGACGGCCGGCAGTGGGACTCGGTGGGCGGCTCGGCGCCGGATCCGTTCGCCAAACTCTTGATCGACGACAAGGAGATTCTGCTCACTCCGGTTCAGGCCAACACACTCAGCCCGACCTGGCCCGATCAGAAGGTCGGCAACTATCGCATCCCGCACGGTGTCAAGGTGCGGGTCGAGGTTTGGGATTCGAACGAGATCAACAATCATCCGATTTGCGTCGAAACCATCGGCAACCTCTTGGCCGAAACCAGCGCCGAACAGAATCTCGAGCTCCGTTGTGACAGCGGCGCCACGATCGAAATCGTGGTCCAGCCGGCACATGCGAAATTTGGCCTTGGCCTGTACTACGAGCTCGGCACCGACGACATTCACGTCACCCGGGTGGTGGGCGAATCGCCCGCGGCGCGCGCCAAACTCAAGCGCGGAGACCAGCTGCTTCGCATCCAGGGCCGCGACGTCAAGGGTATGGATCCGGAGACGGTGCGCAGCTTGATCAACTCCAACGTTTCCACCGGCGTGACCTTCGCGGTCAAGCACCCTGACGGATCGCTCGCGGACGTGACCCTGAAGGAGGGCCCCATGTACCCGACCATCGACGAGGAAGTGCCGGTAGAATGATGAGCCCGGCGCCGGGCCGGTAGCCCTGTTTTCGGTTTGCTTGCGTCGCCTGGGCAGCGGGCCAATGCTTGGCTAATGACCTCAGCAGGCCCCCCCGAACCGGTGCTCGTCGTCCTGCAGCCCGGCCGCGGTACGCTGTCGGTGACGGGCAGTGAAGCCAAAACCTGGCTGAACGGTCTCGTCACCTGTGATGTGCTCAAGGTCGAGCCGGGCTGTGGCGCGTTCGGCTTGGTGTTGAACAAGCAGGGCAAGATCCAGAGCGAGGTTGAAGTGGTCGCCGGCCCTGAGGGTCTACTGGTCGGGATCTCGCCGGGCGTCGCTGAACGGCTGATCGCCGCGCTCGACAAGTTCCTGGTCATGGAAGACGCAGAGCTGAGCGACGCCAGCGCCGATTATTTGTGGGCAGACTTCCACGGACTCGGCGCGGCCGCATTGGCTGAAGCCGCGGCTAAATTGTGCGCCGGCAGCGCCGCCAATATCCGCTTCACCTCCGAGGCGGCCGCCACCTTGGTCTTCGAACGCGACGAACTGCTCGAGCTGGAGCGCTTCATCGAGCGGACTCCTGCCCTGCGTCGCGGCACCGACGCAGATTGGGAGGCGCTGCGCATTGCTCAAGTCTTCGGCCGCTTCGGGGTCGATTTCGGCGAGGCTGACAATCCGCACGAGGCAGCGCTCGACCGGCGCGCGGTGTCTTGGAACAAGGGCTGCTATCTGGGGCAAGAAGTGGTGTGCATGCAAGACATGCGCGGCAAGCTCAAGCGTCGCTTGGTCGCCCTCGCCCTCGATGACAACGCGGACGCTCCACCCGTGGGCAGCCCCGTAACCGTGGGGGACACGGCAGAGGCCGTGGGTGAGCTGACCAGCGTCGCACGCAGCCCGCTGACCGGAAAGGTCTTGGCCCTGGCCCGCGTCAAGAGCCCGTACTTCGATGGAAAGCTCCCCCTGGGCGTGGCCGGGAGGCAGGCCGCGTTTGTCGCGCAGGGCTCGCCCGAAATGGAGTAGTTTCGAGGATAGATGAGCTCCGACGCCCACAAAGGTTTGGTTCACTCGAGTCGCTTCACCGCAAGCGGGCTGCGCGTCGCCGACGACGTGCTCGGCCTGATTGAGAAAACCCCCCTCGTACGCCTAGCGCGGCTCTCGCCGCCCGGTGGCGCCACGGTCTGGGCCAAGGCCGAATTCGTGAACCCCGCAGGCAGCGTGAAAGACCGCCCCGCGTTGTCCATGATCCTCAGCGCAGAAAAATCGGGCGAGCTCAAGCCCGGCGCAACGCTGGTCGAGGCCACCAGCGGCAATACCGGGATCAGCTTGGCCATGATCGCTGCCGTGCGCGGCTACCGCTGCTTACTCGTGATGCCGGAAGACATGAGCCTCGAGCGTCGCTACATCTTGCGCGCCTACGGTGCCGAGATCATTCTGACTCCGGCGGGTGACGGCATGTCCGGGGCGGTCAGCAAAGCCCTGCGCGTTTTAGAGGACACGCCCGGCGCCTTCATGCCCAGCCAATTCGACAACCCCGCCAACCCGGCCAGCCACGAACACGGTACGGCCCTCGAAATCCTGGAGCAGACGGGCAATTCGCTGGCGGCGTTCGTCGCCGGCGTCGGCACCGGTGGCACGGTGACCGGTGTTGGCCGCGCGCTCAAGAACAAGCTCGGCAGCGCGGTCAAGGTGTTCGCCGTCGAGCCCGCCAACAGCGCTGTACTCTCGGGCAAGCCCGCCGGTATGCACGGCATTCAGGGCTTGGGTGCTGGCTTCGTCCCGCAGATCGTCGATCGCGGCGTGATCGATAACGTGATCGAGGTGTCGGACGTCGCAGCGGAACGCATGGCGCGTCGGCTGGCGCGAGAAGAGGGGCTGCTCGTGGGGCCGTCCTCGGGCGCCAACGTGCACGCTGCCTGTGAAGTTGCGTCTCAACTCAAGGCCGGCAACGTGGTCACCATTTTGTGCGACTCCGGCGAGCGCTACCTGTTTTAGGACCCGCGAGCCCTCGCGTCGGAGTTGCGAGCCTGCAGGCAGGCTACTTACCGGAAAAGTTGGGGCTGCGCTTGGCGCCCCAGGCGGCCACGCCCTCGCGAAAATCGCGCGAGCCGAGGAGCGCCGTCTGGCCCTGCTTTTCGAGCTCGAGCGCGGCTTCGATGCCGCCGTCCGAGGACTCGCGCACGGCGCGCTTGATCGCTGCCAAGGCCAAAGGCGGGCCGGCCGCGAGCGTTGCCGCAAGCGCTTGGGCCTGTGCGCGGTCGTCGTCCGCCACGCGATTGACGAGCCCGAGGCTCAGCGCCAGCGGGGCGTCGATGCGCGTGCCCAGCATGAGATACTCCAGGGCGCGGCCGAGCCCGACTAGGCGTGGCAGCCAAAAGCTGCCACCGCCGTCGGGCATCAAGCCGATGGCCACGAATTTCTCCTGCAGGTACGCTTCCGGCGCGAATACGCGCAGATCGCAGGCCAACGCCAGATCCGCGCCGAAGCCCACCGCTGGGCCGCGCACCGCCGCGATGAATGGCTTGGGTGCGTGCACGATGGTGCGGATCAAGGCGTGAAACTGAGCGATGCGGGGACCGAGATCCGCGCCCAAGTCGAGATCGCCCAGCGTGCCTTTCAGATCGGCGCCCGAGCAAAAGGCATCACCCGCGCCAGTCAGCACGACCGCGCGCACGCTCGGGTCGGCCGCCACGTCCGCGAGGCCTGCCGCGAGTGCGAGCAAGAGCTCGGGATCGAGCGCGTTCTTCGTCTGCGGACGATTCATGATCAGCGTCGCGACGGGGCCTTCACGCTCGGCGAGTAGCACTGATTCCATGTTTCCGAGCTTAGCAGCCCGGCGCACGAATTCCGGCCAAAATCCAGCAAGCCGCTCAGCCGGGTGCGTGCTAGTGCTGGCCGTCGAACGGAGCCGTGCCGCGTCGTTCGCCGCAAAAAAGCCCGCCATCATGAGCAGCCGATCCTTTCCCATTCCCGATGCCCTGCCGCTCGCCGAGCAGCACGGTCAAACCTATCCCAGCCTGGTCGCGTTGATGCAACGCTTACTCGGGGAGGGGGGCTGCCCCTGGGATCGTGAACAGGACATGAAGTCCCTACGCCGCTACGTCCTGGAAGAGGCGTGCGAGGTAATCGACGCGATCGACGAAAATGATCCGCTTCACATCCAAGAAGAGCTCGGGGATCTCGCGCTACAAGTCGTTTTCCTCGGTGAGCTCGGTCGGCGCCAGCAGGCGTTTGGCCCGGACGACGTGATCCGCGGTATCGTCAGCAAGCTGGTGCGCCGTCACCCCCACGTGTTCGGCGAGGTGCAGGTCAGCGGGAGCGCGGAAGTGCTCACC
>DATEPG010000111.1:0-26673 GCA_035273265.1 Polyangiaceae bacterium | reverse complement strand
GACCTCGGTGGTAATCACCACGCCGTTCAAGACCGAGATCCCGCCCAGGGCGATGAAGCCGACCGCGGCCGGCAAGCTGAACGGGAGCTCACGCGCCAAGAGGCCCAAAATCCCGCCCATGCTGGCCAACGGCACGAGCATGAATACGGCGATCGCGCGCCACGCGCTCTGGAAGATGCCGAACAGCATGCCGATGATGATGGCGATCACCGCGGGCACGACCACCGCCAACCGCTTCGAGGCCCGTTCGAAGTTCTCGAACTGACCGCCCCATTCGACGCGATAGCCAGTGGGGATCTGGATTTCGCGGCCAACCACGGCTTTCGCCTCCTCGACCCAGGAGACGAGATCGCGCCCGCGCAAGTTGGCGTCGACGCGGATCAAGCGCTCGCGGTTCTGGCGCTTCACCACCGAAGGCCCGTCTTCTTCTTGAATGCGCGTGACCTCGGAGAGCGGAATGGAGCGTCCCAGCCCGCCTTTGACGAATAGCCGCGCGATACCGTCCGGTGTCGGCGTTTGGGGGGCGTTGAACACGCGCAATTCGAAGCGCCGATGTTGGTCGTAAACATCGCCCACGCGTAAGCCCTCGCGCGCCGCTTCGATCACCTGCAGCGTGTCTTCGGCGCGCACGCCATAGCTCGCCATGCGTGCTCGATCGACCGCGATCGCGATCGCTGGTTGCCCGAGGATACGCTCGATGCGCAAATCGCCGGTACCACGGATTTTCCCGACCTTCGCGCCGATCTCATTGGACATGCGCACGAGTTCGTTCAAGTCGGTACCGAACAGCTTGATCGATACGTCGGCGCGGGAGCCGCTGATCAGCTGATTGGTGAGATCTTCGATCGGCTGCGAAACGGCGACGAACGTACCCGGCACCTGGCTCTCGATCGCATCCTTGAGCTTGACCGACAGGTCGTCGAAGTCGTGCGCGGTCGTCCACTTGGAGATTGGTTCGAGCGGCACTAAAATGTCAGTACTGTCATAACCAACCGCATCGAGTGCCAGCTCCGCGCGGCCGGTCATCGCCAGGGCTCGCTTCACTTCGGGAAAGCCGCGTAGCACGCGTTCGGTTTGCAAATCGAGGGTACGCGCTTGGGTCAGGCCAATGCTCGGGGCACGCCGCACCGCCACCACCAAGTCACCCTCGAAGATGCGCGGCACGAACTCTGCGCCCGCGCCGCCAAAGGCATAAATCGCGGCCGCGGTGGCCAGCACCGAAACGCTCAGCACGTAGGCGCGCTTCGCGATCATGAACTCGAGCACCGGGCGGTACCAGCGCGTCAGTGCTTCGAGCCACTTGGGGCCGTGGCCCTTGGAAGGCGGCACGAACATCACCAAAAGCCCCGGGAAAAACACGACGGTGTACACCAGTGCGCCGAACAGAGCGCAGGCCATGGTGAGCGCCATCGGTCGGAACATCTTGCCCTCCACGCCTTCCAACGTGAGGAGCGGCAGGTAAACCAGCATGATGATCGCTACCGAGAGCGCGACCGGCTTGACCACACCCACCGCGACGCCTTCGTATTCGCGCGCTCGAGCGTCCATGGTCAACTTTTTGCCGGCCGTGAGCGCCAACGCCGCCTCCAAGACGACGATCGGACCGTCGACCAAGAAGCCGAAATCGATCGCGCCGAGTGACATCAAGTCACCCGTGACGCCGAACACGTTCATGCCAATCAGTGCGATCGCCATCGAGGCCGGGATGCCGAGCGCCGCAACTAGGGCGCCGCGCAGCGTGCCCAAGAAGAGGGCCAGCACGAAGGTGACTACGACGATGCCTTCGACCAGGTTGGCGGCCACGGTGGACAGCGTGCGCGACACGAAATCAGCTCGGTCGTACAGCACGTCTACGGTCACGCCGCTGGGCATTTCCCGCTTAATCTTCTCCATTTTGGCTTTGACGCCGTGCACCGTGTCGCGGCTATTCGAGCCGACCAACATCATCACGATGCCGGTCACCACTTCACCCTCGCCGTCCATGGTCACGACGCCGTGGCGTAGGGCCTGTCCGACCTTCACTTGGGCTACGTGGCGCACGAGCACCGCTGTGCCATCGGTCGCCGTGGCCAAAACGACGTTGCCGATCTCCGCTTCATCCACGAGCAAGCCGCTGCCGCGGATCAGTAACGCTTCCTCACCGCGCTCGACGTAGCCGCCGCCAGCGCTCACGTGCGCCGCCTTGAGCGCGTCGACCACGTTACCCACGTACAGGCCGCGCGCCTTGAGCTGGTCGTGATCGAGGTGAACCTGGAACTGCTTGAGTTCGCCGCCGAAGGAATTGACCTCGATTACGCCTTCTACGGTGCGCAGCTTGGGGATGATCTCCCAGTCCAGCATGGTGCGCAGCTGCATCGGCGAGTGCAGGGTACTGCGCAGGACGAACCGGTAAATCGTGCCCAAACCGGTGGAAACCGGCGCCAATTCGGGGATGCTGACCATCGGCGGCAGATCCGACTGAACTAAGCGGATTCGTTCCAGAATCATCTGCCTGGCGAACCAGATGTCTGTGCCGTCCTTGAACACGATCGTGACCAGGGACAGCCCGGCCCGAGAAATACTGCGGATTTCCTGGCTACGCGGTACGCCGTTGACCGCATTCTCGATCGGGGTCGTGACCGCGCGCTCCACCTCGGTGGGCGATAGGCCGGCCGCCTGGGTGATGATATCCACCTGCACGCTCGATACGTCCGGCAGTGCGTCGATGGGCAGCCTGGCCAGCGCGATACCGCCCGCGCCGAGCAGCAATACCAAGAGCGCTAAAATCAGTCGGCGGTAGCGGATCGAGGCAACGGCAAGTTTGGAAAGCATGAGCTCGGGGGACCGTAGAAGCTAGCCCCCAGACCAGCAACGCTACCATCCGCGAATGACAAAGTCGTCATCTTTGGTGTCATGTTGGCGCCTGGGAAGTGCCCGGCAATGCCCGATTCTAATAATGACATAATTGTCATTGTTGGCGTCATGTTGCCTCCCGGGAAGCGCCCAGCAATGCCTCGATGCGCGCCCGATCGACACCATAGATCTCGGCTAGACGCTCGACCCGCCCCTGCTCGGACAGCGTTTGCGCGCGCTGCAGGACATCATGGGGGTGGTGCTCGATGATCCAAAGGCCCAGCTGCCGCCGAACTTCAGTTTGGCAAATGCCCTCGAGGACCTCGACCCCCGCTGCGCGCAGGATGGCAATCCCCTGGCCGTCGACGCGTGGGTGCGGATCTCGAATGCCAATCACGACTCGAGCGATGCCACGGGCAGCGATCGATTTCGAGCATGCCGGCGTTCGCCCATGGAACGAGCACGGTTCGAGCGTGGAGTAGAGAGTCGCGCCGGTCACTTGGTGTCCGCGTGCTTCGGCGTCGCGCGCAGCCGCAATCTCGGCGTGGTCCTCGCCGGGGCCTTGGGTGTGGCCGCGGCCCACGAGCGAGCCCTGCGGATCCACGATCACGCATCCCACCCAGGGGTTGTTACCGGTCATGCCCCGCGCGAGCTCCGCCTCCTCGATGGCAAGCTGGAGCCATTGTTCATGGTTTCGGTTCACCGATCGCAGCCTAACTCAGTGCTCAGGGGGGGATAGTCATTTCAGTCCGTCGCTTCCTGCGCGCGGCTCGAACGCGATCCGGCGCGAGGGGAGACTGCGGTCTGGACGACAGGCGCTCCCGACGCAGCCCTGTCAGTTTTGCTGAGCGTGCTGGGCCGTGCCCAGCTAAAATTTGCGTACCGGCTCGGAAATGCCGGTACGCCGCTTGCGGGAGTTGGCGAGACTCGTGAACACCCATTACGATGCTTCGTCAATCAATCATGCGACTCCTTTATTCACTAGCTCCCGGCGCACTCATCCTTCTCGGCTCCACGATTGCCCTTGGGCAGACGGACCTCGAGCGCGCTACGGCGCGTGAGGCGGCGAACAGCGGGCGCGCAGCGTTCGAAGCCGGACAATACGAGAAAGCGATCGATCAATTTACGCGCGCGGAGCAGCTGGTGCACGCGCCGCCCCATCTTTTGTTCTTGGCACGGGCGCAAGCCAAGCTAGGCAAGCTCGTCGCCGCGCGCGAAACTTACTTGAAGATCGGCCGCGAGACTTTGAAGCCGAACGCGCCCAAGGCATTCAACGACGCGCAGGCTTCGGCGGCGCAAGAGCTGCCAGCAGTCGATGCGCGCTTGCCTTACGTCACAGTGACGTTGCACGGCGCAACCTCGGAGGGCGTCACGGTCGACATGGACGGCACGACCCTACCCGCCGCCATGATCGGGCTTCCACTCCCGACCGACCCAGGCCGGCACGTGTTCAAGGCCAGCGGCGCGGCCACCAGCGAGCCGGTGACGGTGACCGTCGCCGAAGCGGACAAGCAAAACGTGCTGCTCGAGCTGCGGTCCGCGGGCGTTGCATCAGCGCCGCCCGTCCGGGCTGGCGCTGATGCGCAGCTCGTTACGAGCGAACCCATGGTTGGCGATAGCTCGCCGTCGGGCCTGCGGATTGCGTCCTACGCCTCGTTCGGCGTCGGCGCACTTGGGTTGGGCTTCGGCACCTATTTCTTATTGAAAGCCAAGAGCACCGACGACGAAGCCGGCGCATTGTTCGACCAATGCGTCGCGGTTGACCCGGGGGGCAATTGCGGATCGATCCGCGCCGACTACGAAGCAAAAGACAGCGACGCGAACAGCCAGCGCACGATCGGCATTGCCTCGACAATCGTGGGCGGCGTGGGAGTCGCAGCGGGCGTCACCTTTTTGATCTTGGACGCAACTCGCTCGGGGAAATCAGCTCGGCAAACCACCCCGCGCGTGACGCCCGTTTTCGGCCTAAACACCGTAGGCTTGATCGGCACGTTCTAACTGGGGTCGCACGAAAAAGCTTGCGTCGGATTCCTTCGAACCCGAACGCGCGCAGCGACGGCTGCCACCGTCGCTCGCTGACTAACAGTGAGGGGGCAGCGTTAGCGGAGAGAAAGGGATTCGAACCCTTGGTACCCTTACGGGTACGCCTGATTTCGAATCAGGTACCTTCGGCCGCTCGGTCATCTCTCCGCCGCGGAATATGACCGCCGCGGCTCGTACTGTCAACGCTTCTGCGAGGGCTGGCTGACGGAGCCAAAATCCGCCATAAATTAGCGGAATTGAGCGGATTTTCAGAGCCTGCGCGGGGCAGCGAGGCCAGCTCCGGGTTAGCTAATTGCGCGTTCCGGGATCGCGCGCGATAGTCGCGGCCATGCGCGCTCCCGGTTCTTGGTCGTTGCTGCTTGCCGCAGGCTTCACGTCGAGCCTCGTGCGGGCACAGCCGGCCGAGCCCGCACCGCCTCCTGAAGCGGCGCCTTCAGAGTCGCCCGCCGCCGAGACCGCGCCCGCCCCCGAGCCTGCGCTGGCACCTCAAACTGACCGGCCGCCGGCTGCGACCGTGCCAGCGACGCGCAACATCGAAGCGGCGCCCAGCGTCCCGGTTGCAACAGCACCCGCTGCGGCCAGCGATTTCAGTCGCAACTTCGACGCGCTGCCGCTCACGCTCGAGGCGCGCGTTGGCTTCAACGCACGGCTTGGTTCGAGCTTCGACGATGCGACGCAAGAAGAGACCTGGGGCGCGAACTACGCGTTCGCCTCGTACCTCGCTTGGAAACCCCAATTCGCGTTGGGCTTGGAGCTGGATCACGCGGGCCTCGGCCGCGTGCGCGCGCTAACGGGTCAGACATCGATCGACAACGAGTACACCGCGACCGGCGCTTGGCTTGGCGCGCGCGTTTTTCCGATTCGCCGTGAACGGCTCGATTTGTTCGTCAATTTGCGGATCGGTATGGTTTGGCAGCACATCAATGCGCTCGGCACGCGCAGGGACCCGATGAACATCACCGTCCCCGCGCAGAGCTTCTCGTGCTCTGACTGGGATGGCCCGGGTTTTGGGCTCGGCGGCGCGTTGGGTCTTGCGTACCGTCTCGGTCGTCATCTCGCGTTCGTCTCGCGTGTCGATCTGAGTGGCGCGCACTTGAGCAGCGCGTATCTCGGCACGTGTGCCGACGGCATCGGCTCTGTCGCCAGTTTGAGCGGCAGCGTGGGACTCGCGTTCGAGTTCGAGACGGCGCCGAAGTGAGCCGCTCGGCCTGGCTCGCGGCGAGTCTCGGCGCGCTCGTCTGGCTGGCTGCGCTTCCTGCAAGCGCGGCGATTTCGGCGGACATCCCGCCGGAGTGCGGCTCTCTTTCGGAGTTCGAACAGGAGCTCGAGCAGCGCCTTGGAAACGCGACTGCAGCGCAAGCGACTCGCGTCACGCTCACGCCGGAAGTGTCCGGCTACCGTCTCGTCGTGGAAGCCGCCAACCAACGCCGCGAGCTGCACGACGCGAGTTGTCAGGAGTTGCTGCGTGCGGCAGTGGTGATCGCCCTGGCGTTGCTCGACCCCAAACGGGAAGAACAAGCAATGTCGACTGCGGCGTCCGCGCGGCCCGCGTCATCCGCGCCCGCGTCGTCCGCGCCGTCCGCGCCGCCCGCGCCGTCCGATTCCCATCACTCGCGTCCCAAGGTCGCCCTCGGGGCGGGTGTCGGAGCGCACCTTGGCACCCTGCCCAAGGTGGCTCTGATGCTCGAATTCGACGCCCAGCTCAAATGGACGCCTTTCGGCGTCGCGCTCGGGTTTCGCTATCTGCTACCGACGTCGAGCATCGACGAAACAGGCCGGGGCGCGCGGATCGGCGCGGCCGGGGCATATCTAGCCGGGCTGTTCGAACCTTGGCAGCGCGTGCAAATGCGGCTCGGGGTCGCGACCTACCGCCTATCCGCCAGCGGGATTGGCGGCGTCGATCCCCGGGACGGGAGCGCGTGGGAGCTGGCGCCCACATTGGGTGTGAACTTTACGCCCTTCGAGCGACCGCCGTTTTGGACCAGTGTCGGCCTGGAAGGGCAGCTGAATTTGATCCGGCCCAGTTTCGAAATCCGCAATTATAACGAGGTGTTCCACGTGCCACTGGTGAGCGGGTCAGCGCTCGCGCGCGCGGGCGTCGTTTTCTAAGACGGATTTGCCCGCCTGCCGGGATAAACCATCATGAATGCTGGAGCCTTGGGTCGTCGCGCCGTGCCGCGGCAGCTTCCCTCGGCGGAGCCCGAAGCCCCCGTGCTCGATCTAGCGACGGTTTACGAAGCGCACTTTCGCTACGTCTGGCGCTGCTTGCGCAGTCTCGGCGTTCGAGATTCGCAGCTCGAAGACGCGCTGCAAGACGTGTTCATCGTGGTCCAGCGTCGGCTGCCCGAGTTCGACGGCCGCGCCGAGCTCGGCACTTGGCTTTACGCCATCGCCTTGCGCATCGCGCGAAAGTACCGCGACCGGGCGCGTCGTGAACCGGCGTCACTCGAAGCCGCGCGCGAAGGCGATCCAGAACTGTCGGCGACAGCCGACATGAGCGGCGATCACTGGCTGGAGCGCGAACGCTTGACGCTCGCCCGTTGCGCCTTGTCCTCACTCGACGACGACAAGCGCGAGATCTTCGTCTTGGCGCGCGTGGAACAGATGTCCGCGCCCGAGATCGCCAGCGTGCTCGGGATCCCAATCAATACCGTTTATTCGCGGCTACGCGCCGCGCGCCTGGCGTTCGACGCCGAAGTAACGCGTCTACGCGCCAGTAGAACTAGGAGCACGTCATGAATCTGGACGACGATGATTCGGTCTTCGAGCGAGCGCTGCGCGCCGATCTGCCAAGCTTGTCCGAGCAACGCCGCTTGCGGCAACGGATCCTGGCGGCGGGCTTAGCGGCCGGCACGGCGCTCGGCAGCACGAATGTCGCGGCCGCAGCGCAAACCAGCTTCGGTGCCAGCGCGCTCTCCAAGTTGAGCGCGCTGTCTTGGCCGGCAAAGCTCGGCGTGGCGGCCGCGCTGGCGGCGCCCGTCGCCGCGTTGCCGCTGGTCGATGCGCCCGTTCAGGCTGCCGCCATGGTCAGCCAAGTGCAGAGCAGCGCTGCCCGCGTGCGTGCTCAATCAGCGCTGAAAGCAGCGCGCGCGCCGGCCAGTTCAGTGCCGCTCAGCGTGCCGCAAGCCGCGCCGATCGCAGCAGCCGCAGACACGGAGCGCGAGCCCCAACTGGCGCAGGCGAGCGTCGCCGCGCGTGCGCCCGTGACGTCTGCCACTCTGCCGACGCCGGCAGCTGCGAGCCCGAATGCGAACCCGCCTGCGAATGCCAATGGCAGCGTGGGCGCCGCACAGCCTGCCGTCGCCAGCTTCGACTCGCCAGCCGCCAGTGCACCCGCAAGTGGCTTGGAGCTGCGCAACGAAAGCACGCTCGCCGCAGAAACGCAGTTGCTCGATCGCGCCTTTGCCGCACTGGCTGCGGGTGATCGGACGACCGCGGCGGCGCTGGTGGCCGACCACGCCCGACGATTTCCGAATGGCTTACTTCGTCAAGAACGCGAGCGCGCGCAAAGCAGACTCGCACCAGATCCAAAGGGGGAGTGAGGGAACCGCATGTCCAACATCCATCAATCATCGAACCGAACCAAAAACCGTCCCTGGGCTGCACTCTTTCCGGTGCTCTTGCTGGCGCCGCTGGCCATGGCACCGAAAGGCTGTGGTCCCGTCATCATCGGCGACGAGTGTCCGGATGACACGGTGTGTACCGCCGGCGCCGCTGGCGGCCCCGTGGGGACCGCGGGAGCCGCGGGCAAGCCGACCGGCAGTGGTGGCTCCGCGGGCAAGCCGACCGGCAGTGGTGGCTCCTCAGGCAGCCAGCCGAGCGGCGCCAGCTGCGGCGGTCTGCTCGGCCTGAGCTGCTCTGCTAGCGAATACTGCGCTTACGATCCCGAAGCCGCGTGCGGCGCCGCGGATCAAACCGGTATTTGCACGCCCAAGCCGCAAGCCTGCGACGCAATCCTCGCCCCCGTCTGTGCTTGCGACGGCAAAACCTACCCCAGCGACTGCGACGCGGCGATGAACGGCGGCACCTCCGTCGCGCACACCGGCGCGTGCCAGCCCTCGTCGGGGGCCTCCTGTGGTGGCCTCAAACCAGCCAGCTGTGCCAAGAGCGAGTACTGCAATTTCCCGATCTCGACCCAGTGCGGCTCGGGTGACCAAACCGGAACCTGTACGAGCATCCCAGACATCTGCCCCACAGTCGCCGCTCCGGTGTGCGGTTGTGATGGAGTGACCTATTCCAACTCCTGCAACGCCGCTTCCAAGGGCGTCTCGGTTCTTCACGCGGGCACGTGTGATGGGTCGACACCTGGCGGGACCGTGTGCGGCGGTCTGCTGGGCCTGGGCTGCGCCGAGACTGAATTCTGTAACTTCCCGATCGCGACTCAATGCGGCTCGGGCGATCAGACCGGCACCTGCACGGAGATTCCGAGCGGCGGCTGCGACAAGTCGCTGATTCGGGTCTGCGGCTGTGACGGCAAGACCTACGACAATGCCTGCCTGGCTCGGGCCGCAGGGATCTCCGTGGCCTCGAACGGGGCCTGCAGCACGGCCTGCGGTGGCAGACTCGGCGCGACCTGTGCCAAGGGCGAATACTGCAACTACGCCCCGGACGACCTCTGCGGCAAGGCTGATGCGACCGGCATTTGCACTGCCATCCACACCGGCGCCTGCACCGCAAACTACGATCCGGTGTGCGGCTGCAATGACCAAATCTACGGCAACGCCTGTGAAGCCAGTTTGGCTGGCGTGGCCGTTGCTTACAAGGGTCAGTGCCGCCAGTGAGCGACCAAGGCTGGGCCTTCACGCGCTGCAGGCCCAGCCGCCCATTCGGAGAGTTTTTTTGATGGTCACGAGAGGCGCCGAAGCGCACTTAGCCTTCGGCGTCTCGGTTCGGGGGCTCGCGGATCAGGTGCTGCGGTAGTTGGGCGCCTCTTCGGTGATCATCACGTCGTGCACGTGACTCTCACGCAGGCCCTGGCCGGTAATGCGGATGAACTTGGAGTTGTTGCGCAGATCGGCGATCGTCTTGGAACCGGTGTAGCCCATCCCGGCGCGCAGCCCGCCCACCAGCTGCCCGATGATCGAGGCCAGTGAGCCGCGATGCGGGACGCGACCCTCGATGCCTTCTGGAACCAGCTTTTCGTCGGCCGTGCCGCCTTGACCGTAGCGATCCTTGCTGCCCTTCTTCATGGCGCCCAAGGAGCCCATGCCTCGGTACTGCTTGTAGCTTCGGCCTTGGTACAAGACGAGCTCGCCAGGAGCCTCGTCCGTGCCGGCGAAGAGCGAGCCGATCATCACGGCGGAGGCGCCGGCTGCGATGGCCTTGGTCACGTCCCCGGAGTACTTGATCCCGCCGTCGGCGATGATCGGAATCCCGTTGCGCTCGCCCACCTCGACGCAGTCGGCGATGGCCGTGATTTGCGGGACGCCGATGCCGGCCACGATGCGCGTGGTGCAAATGCTGCCCGGACCGATGCCGACTTTGACGGCGTCGGCGCCCGCGTCGATCAGCATCTTGGCGGCGTCCGCGGTAGCGATGTTGCCGGCCACGAGCTGAACGTTCGGGTGGCGCTTCTTGGTCGCGCGTACCGCCTCAATCACGCCGAGATGATGACCATGGGCGGTGTCGAGCACGAGCAGATCGACGCCCGCTTCGACCAGAGCGTCACTGCGCGCTTCGCGATCCGAACCCGGTCCGATCGCAGCGCCGACGCGAAGCCGACTGCGTTCGTCTTTGACGGCCAGCGGATTGCGTTCGGCCTGCAGCAGGTCCTTGATCGTGATCAGGCCGACGAGCTTGCCGTTGTCGACCACCAAAAGTTTTTCGATGCGGTGCTTGTGCAACAACTCACGCGCGGCCTCGGGCTGACAGCCGGGTGGCACCGTTACGAGCTTGGTCGTCATCAGCGCGCTGATGGGCTGATCTAGGTTCTTCTCGAAGCGAATGTCGCGCGCGGTCAAGATGCCCACGGGCGATTCGCCCTCGACGACCGGGACCCCAGATACGTCGTGCTCGCGCATCACGGCCAGCGCTTCGCGCAGCGACTGTGAGGGCCGCACCGTCACCGGATCGAGGATGATCGCGCTCTCCGCGCGCTTCACGCGGTCGACTTGTTCGGCTTGCGCGGCGGGCGGCAAGTTCTTGTGGATGATGCCGATACCACCTTGGCGCGCCAGGGCGATGGCCGAGCGAGCCTCGGTCACGGAGTCCATCGCGGCGCTCACGATCGGGATATTGAGCTCAATCGTGCGGGTCAGGCGCGTGCGAACGTCCACCTCGGTCGGCAGGACCTCGCTGTACGCGGGTACGAGCATGACATCGTCGAACGTCAGGCACTCGCGCAAGTTCTTGTCAAACATGGCCAAGCCTACTCAGGCGCCTTTCGAGCGCAAGTCACAGCCTGCCGCCTCGGCAAAATGCCCTTGAATCTTGCAGAGTTCACGGTTTGCTTTTCCGAGCCGGGGTTCGATGCTTTGCTTCGCAGGTGAGCGGCCCGCACGACCCTAATTCCGCCGGGCATGGCCACGGGCGCGGGCACGGGCACGGGCACGGGCACGGGCACGGGCACGGCGGCGGGCACGCTTCACCGGGTAGCCCCAAACGCTCGTTGGCGATTGCGCTCGGAATCACCGCATCCTTCATGGTAGTGGAGGTCGCGGTCGGCTTCTGGAGCGGCAGCTTGGCCTTGCTGGCGGATGCCGGTCACATGCTGGCCGACGCGGGCGCGTTGGTCCTCGCGCTGGTAGCTCAGCATTTCGCCGATCAGCCGCGCACCGACAGAAGTACCTTTGGCCTGCGCCGCGCGGAAGTGCTGGCCGCGTTCGTCAACGGCATCACGCTCGCCTTCGTCAGCCTACTGATCGTCAAGGAGGCGATCGAGCGTTGGATGTCGCCGATAGAGATCCACGGCGCGCCAATGCTCGTTACCGCCGTGGCCGGCTTGCTGGTCAATCTGTTGGTTGCCTTCCTGCTCATGCGCGGTCAGAGCAATTTGAACGTGCGTGCCGCGCTGGCGCACGTACTGACAGACGCGCTCGGCTCGGTCGGCGCGATCTTGGCCGCGCTTTCGGTGCTGTTCTGGGATCTGACCCGCGCCGATCCGCTGCTCTCGGCCTTGATCGCCGTGCTGGTCGCGTTCAGCGGTTGGCGCGTGCTGCGCGAAACGACGGCCATCCTGCTCGAGGGGGCACCCGCGCACCTCGACGTGACGGCGATTCAGAGCGCGATCGCCGCATGCCCGGGCGTCGCGTCCGTTCACGACCTGCACGTCTGGCGCATTTCGGAGCGCTTCGACGCGCTCACCGCTCACGTGACCCTCGCGCGCGGCCATCACGGTACGGACGTCTGCCGTGAAGTCGCCGCGTGTTTGAGCAGCCAATACGGCCTCGAACACGTCACGATCCAGCCCGAAGCTCCGCCGCCCGATGATTTGGTGCTGGTCCGTACCAGCAAAGACGGCGCTCCGATTCGTGGTACGCTGAAAACGACATGATACAGAGCAACGAGGATCTCGAGGGCTACCTGCTCCGCCTCGAACGGCGCTTCGAGCGGGCGGAAGATGGCACTTACCTGGTGTCGATGGGCGCGGACCGCCCGCTCGTCGCGCTACGCGTGGCGGCGCCGTTGCTCGTGGCGCAAGTGGACATCGGTTTGGCGCCGGTCGATAGTGAAACCGCCGCACCTTTGTTCCACAAGCTCTTGGTGCTCAACGCGACCGCCCTGGTGCACGCTGCCTACGGCATCGAAGGCGAGAGCATCGTGCTCGGCGCCGCGCTGGAGCTAAAGAATCTAGATCTGAACGAACTCGAAGCCGTGCTCGCGGATCTGGACATGGCGCTCGCCAATCAAGTGCCCACGCTCCGCGAAGTTGGCTCCAAGAAGGCGTCGGCCTAAACCGACAAGGCACAAGTCATGGGAATTTTTGCGCGCCTCGCTGCCCTCCTCAAAAGCAACTTGAACGACCTGATCAGCAGCTCCGAAGACCCGGAGAAGATGCTCAATCAGATCGTGCTGGACATGAGCAATCAATTGCTCGAAGCCAAGCGCCAAGTGGCAGCGTCCATCGCGGACGAGAAGCGGCTAGCCAAGCAAGTCGAACAAGAGACCGCGAACGCCAGCGAATGGGAGCGCCGCGCGATGCTCGCCGTGCGCTCCGGCGACGATGCCTTGGCCAAAGAAGCGCTGTCGCGCAAAAAAGAGCATCAGACGCTGGCCGAGCAATTTCAAGATCAGTGGTCGAAGCAGAAGCAGGCGGTCGATCAGCTCAAGCTTGCGCTGCGTGCGCTGAACAACAAGATCGAAGAAGCCAAGCGCAAGAAGAACTTGCTGATCGCCCGCAAGAAGCGCGCCGAAGCGCAAAAAGCGATCCAAGAAACGATGACAGGCCTCAAGAACGCCAGCGCGTTCGAGACCTTCGATCGCATGGCGGGCCGCATCGAACAGATGGAAGCCGAAGCCGAAGCCCACGCAGAACTGAACGAAGAAGCCTCGGGGGATACCCTGGCGCACAAGTTTCGCGAGCTGGAAGTCACCAAAGGCGCTGACGAGGACCTCACCGCCTTGAAGCGCAAGATGGGCTTGCTGCCTGCCGAACCCGAGCCGCAAAAGCAGAGCCCCGTGCGCGTCGAGCAAGTCGCCGCGGATTCGCTACCGCTAAACGCCGCCGAGCAAGACGAACTAGCTCGCGCTTTGGCCGATCTCGAGGCGGAAGAGCAACAACAGCTGCGGCTGAAGAAGTAGCAATTTCTCTCCCGATGCGACGGCTGGAGGTTCAAATCGCCCCCGGGCAACCAACTCTGGACAACGAAGATTTCCGCTACTTTCTGAATCGAGGGCGACTTTCAGCGGAAAAAGCTCCGCCCTCGCGATGTAGACGCCCTGCTCCGGCGTCAACGTAATCTGCCCGCCGCGCAGGTAGCTCCGTAGAGCTTCTCGGGCTCGCTCTGGTTCTTTCGACTCGAGCAGGCCGACCAGAGAGAGCACGCGCTTCGTCAGTTGGTCGATCGCGGCTAGCGGCACCGGGGCGTTGGCCCGTTCTCGTAGCTGGCCAATCGCCGCGCGTTCGAGCGTGGCGGAGGCTTCGAGGTCGCGACGCATTTCGGCCAGCGACGGCGACCGATCTCCGTCCAGCTGCATAGCGATCGCGGCTCGTATGCGGGTTTCGCTGCGGGACAACCGTGCGCGCCGTTCACCTATCTCCGAGTCGATCTCTTTCGAAGCGCCGCCGAGCCGTTCCGCCAGCCGCTTTCGGACGTCGGCCGCGACCTTCGGCCCTGCCAGGGTCTCACGAACGCCTTCGATTACCCGCGTTCTTGTCAAGGACTCGCGGACGCTTAGACGGTTTTCACAAGTGCCGCGCTTACGGCTCGCCGAACAGCGGTAATACCGATCCGAGCTGCCCGACGATATCTCGAGCAGCGCCCCGCACACGCCGCAGCGGAGCAAACTCGAGAGTAGATAAGTGGTGCGCCGTTTGGGCGTTGGCGAGGTGCTCCGAGCATTCCCGAGCAAGCGCGCTTGCACCCGGTCCCACGTCTCGCGTTCGACAATCGCAAGCTCTGGTCTCTCCGCGGTCAACACGTCAGGCTGGTCGCGCTCACGAGCAACACGCCGTCGCGTAGTCGGGTGCCGACGGAACTCGCGCAGGCCGAAGGACCAGCGGCCAACGTACTTGGGATTGCGAAGCATTTCCCGAATGCAGCTCGACATCCAGCCGCCGCCCGCGCGGCGGCGCTGAGCACGGGGCGGATCAATTCGATCTCGGTTGAGCTCTCTCGCGATGCGATCGTAGCTCGCACCCGCCGCGTACTGCTCAAAGATGCGTCGCACGATGGCCGCCTGATGCTCGACGGGCTCTACCAACTTGGCGTCCGTACCTGCTTGGTATCCGAAGATGCGTCCGCCGGTGCTCTTCCCTTCGCGAGCGTTGCCCATCAAACCGCGCTTGGTTTTGGCGCCGAGGTCTCGAAGGTACTGCTCGCTCAGCATGCTCTTGACGCCGAACGCGAGCGCCGATCCCGCGCTTCCGTCCAGCTCAAAGCCATCGTCTACGGAAACGAGCCGAGCCCCATAGAACGCGAACAACTTTCGCAACCGCGCGAGGTCCTCGGGGTCGCGCGAGATACGCGAGATGTCCTCGACGAAAACATGTTGGACGCGCTTACTCTCAAGCTCACGAAGCAGCGATTGTAGACCGGGCCGTTCCCAGACCGCCCCAGAGGTCTCGGCATCGACGAACGGGCGAGCCAGCTCCGGCTGCCCGCCGCGCTGAACAAGATACCGCTTGAGGTGTTGAAGCTGGTCCTCGATCGAGCGGGGGTTCTGATGTTCGCTCGAATATCGGGCGTAGAGGGCGGTGCTCATCGGCGCCCCCGTTGCTCCGGCGTGAGCCATTCTCGTCCTAGGGATTGTCCGCTTTCCACGCTCGCACCGCCTCTTCCACCAAGAAATCAATTAGCTCGTCGTACCCCTGATCTTCACCCAAAGGCACCACGTCGTTAGCACTTTCACCCGAGGAGTCACGGGGCGCTTCCGGCGCGCACTTGCAAGTCTGCGAGTCCTTGGACAAATTTTTGTCCGGCTTTTGCAGCGCCGATGAGTTGCCCCGTTGTCCCTTGCGGCGCGGGCTCACGGTGACCTCGTGCGTATCGCCAGCGGGGGCGAGCGGGCGTCACCATCGCCGTCATGCGCCGTTGACCAGACCAGAGGCGGTTCGACTCTACGAGCAGGGGCAAGCGCAAGGTCGCGACGATGGAGAACGGCCGAGCCATCCGGCGAAGCACCTGCTCGCCCGACGGTTCGCGTCTCGCTGAGGTCGAGCGCACTGCGACGACGCGCCAAATCGCGCGCGCCGCAATTGTGCGCCGCCGAAATCGTCTTCGACATGAGCCCTGCCTTCCCAATCTGACTATGCGCACGAGTGAGAAAAACTCGGCAACAGTCACAGTCGGTAATGCTCAGCGATTACCGACAACCAAGCTAAAGTCGGCTGCAACAAAGTTCGTCAACCGGCGAACAAAGTCCCGCGTGACCGCGCGCGAGGACTCGTATCGCGGCCGATGGTCGAGTCCGCACGCGGGCTCGCAACTCAAAGCTGCCCGGCAAATGGGGCGCGTCAGCTACCGGTTGCGCAGTGTCAGTTGCGCGCACGGGGCCGGTCCCGTGCGGGAGGGCTCCGGCCTCTTAGCTTCTGGTCCTGCCGACCTCGAGGCGACCCGTGCGCCCCGGGCGACGACGGCGGGATTCTTGGCGACAGCCTCGGGCCCAAGCCCCGGCTCCGGCGATCACGGATCACGGCGTCTAGGACGCTCCGGGGTGGCGAGGTTTGGGTCGGGCCGCGAGCGCTTGGACTGGCCCCCGCCATGGCTCGGTGCTGGCCAAGCGCATCTCTTCCTCCGCTAGCTGCAACTGGTCTGATTGACGCTACTTTGCAAACGCGCACGGGGGAAACAATGTCGCGCCGTTGGCGCGGATTCGTGCGTCCTGGTCCGGCCCGCAGCGACCGCAAACGGCGAGTCGCGGGCCTCTACCTTTGCGGTACGCGCCCGACGCGCTCTTGATTTGACATAGCGGGCTCTCGTGGCGGACCCAGGCCGCGGGCGCCCCCCAACCACGGACGGTCCTCGAGCCGTCTGCCCCGGCCGCGCGCGGGCTCCTTTCAGCTCCATGGTTTGTTGATGTGCATCGATCAACTTCGAGTGACAGCTCACGCTGACTATCTCAGGCCGTGGGATTGAACTCGCTCGCGGACGCCGCTCGCGGTAGGCTTTGCTGGTGCTGGAGTGGGACACATTCGTCGTGCGTGCCATCGTTGATGAGTTCATCGTCAGGGTAGTACGGCTGCCCCGCGCACTCGGTGCAAAGGAGCGCGACCTAGCGGACCGCGTCTTCGGATGGATGCGCTTCCAAGTCGAAGGCCATGACCGGGCAACAATCGAGACAGTGCAAAAGATGTTGGCAGCGCTGGCGGGAGAAAGGTCATCCGTGCCTCGCATCCTTGGCCCCTCATTGATTGACGAGAACTTTACGCGCGCCATGCTTTCGGACCTCGAGTGGGCGTTTTCCAACGGACGACTCAGCGTAGAGCGCATTGTCAGACAATCACCTGGCAACGCGCGTCCAATCGCCCCCCCCGACCCAGGCCCCACGTCCCCCACCTCCGCGCGAGTCTTCACTGACTAGCTTCGAGGTGCGTTTCGTCGACGAGGTGGGGCAAGCGATAACAAATCTCGGCCTCGCACTCGGCGCGACCCGAGTGTTCCGTATCCCTCGCCACGAGGTGGGCAAGCTGTACCGGGCCGAGGTGCACGTTCAGCAAGACACGTTTGTGCTGTTCGATCAACTACCCTCCACCAGCAACGGCGACGCGGTGATGCTGTGATGCGGAGCGGGCGATGACCGAAGCCGTGTTCGTTCAACCGAGGAACGTATCTGGGGCGCCCCTCACGCAAGCGCTGTCGGAGGTGTCGTTCGATGCCGGTCAGACGTTCCGCGCTCTGACCGCGACTGAATCAGCGAGTGGGCTGACCGTTCAGGTGCAACAGAAGTTCACGATTCGTGTCTCGCAACCCCACTATACTCCGGTCATTCAGCCGCTGATCGTCAACGCGCCCCAGCAGCCAGGCAGCGGCACGACTCTCGCCTTCGACGGTGCGGCGGACTTTGCCGCGGGTCCCTTGACGTCGACGCAAAAGAACGCGGGTCAGGACATCAACCCTCTCAACCAGCATTTTTTCACGCCATTCATCACGCTGTTTCGCGATGGCACGCCCGCGCGCACGAGCGCAGGTCAGACGCCTCTGCCGAACTTTCCTCTGTCAAACCTGGCCTGGGGCGGAACGCAGCTTCTAAGTACGGGTGGGACAGGGGTTTCCCGCTTTGCTGCGCAGGTTTCGCCGAACGTAGCGCCCGTGGGCGCCGGCACCGGCAAGCTCGTATTCGGGCTGACGGTGGACGCTACTGTGCCGCAGCTTGCGGCGATCTACGTGCCTGATTCGGTCGATCTATCCGGGCCGATTCCGATTCACATTTTCTTCGCGCCCAGCACCGGAGGAAAGACCCGGCCCTACCCGTTCTCGAACGGCCCGAAAAGCTTCAATGAATTTCTCGACACCTACCTCATCAACATTGGCAAACGGTTGCTCAGTCAACACGTTGCTGCCAAGGTGCGGTGCGTTTTCGTGCTGCCCGTGCCGCCGCCGAGTGGCTACCTCGGCGGTATTCAAGACGCGCCGCGCCTGCGTCAATATTGCCTCGAGGTTGCGTTCTTCGTGCGAAAGTTCGTGGGCAATCAGCGCTTTCCCGACGCGACCCTAGGGCGCTGCGCGCTCTCGGGCTTCAGCGAAGGTGGGCGACCGTTGAAGCAAGTCGTAAGTACCAGTCACGGTGATTTTCCCGAGTTGAAAGAGGTATACGGCCTCGACATCGTTCCCCCGAGCGGCAGCTCCGCCGACGGCGGAAGCTATCGGCAACTGTTGGACACGTTGACGACTTGGCATGCCGCAGACTCCGATCGCCACGTTCGACTTTACACCCACTATCCGGCGTTCAGTAGCGCAGGCCAATCCGCGATCAAGCCAGCGCCCGTTCGCAGCAACGGCGGCGCTACGGAGTCCCAGGGGCGCAACGCCACCTTCGCGTTCTTGCCCATCGCCTTCTGGCAGACCGTCGCTAGCGAAGCTGGGCCGAACCGGAACCCGAACTACGACATGGGCAATTCGAAGAGTCAGCCAGACGACAGACAAACCCACCAGCTCATCCCTGCTGTGATGCTGGAGCATGCGCTGGCCAATTCCGGGTTCGCGAAGGGCTAACGTGATCGCTACCTGGGCGGGTCGATGGTCAAGGCTCACGGGGTACGGCTGCGCTTTCCTGGCGGCCGGGGCTGCGTGCAAGTCGCGTCCTGCAATCGACCATGCTGCACTCCCAGCGCCTGCCGGGAGTGTCAGTTCGAGCCTCGCCGGTGCGTCGTCGAACGCGCCGCCGAGCGTCGTCGAAAACCGGTCGCTGCCCATGCCTCGTCCAATCTCCCCGCAATCGGGGGCGACTCTGCTTGGGTCGAACGTAGTGTTTCGTTGGGCAGGAGATCAAGCGCACGTCGAGCTGGCTCGAGAGCGCAGCTTTCAAAGCATTGCTCGACGGTCGGTGGCGGGCAGTACTTCGGGGGTCGTGCTGCGTGCCGAGCGGGGCATTTGGTTCTGGCGCGTGGTCGATGCGAACGGGCGCGCGAGCGCGGTATGGGGCTTCGACGTAACCGGGGAGTCCGTCGCTCCGCACGCACCGAGCGTGCTGCTCGGTGCCGACTACAATTGCGATATGTTCGCCGATCTGTCGCTAAAGCATGGCCCAGTCCTCGGGCGTCGGGGGAAAATTCCAGAAAGCCCAGCAACGGTGCTCCACATCGGAGCGCTGAAGCCACCGGAATTGATGCGAGCACCGACGGATCAAGCGTACACTTGGAATTTCCCCGAACCCGCCGGCGACGTAGACGGCGATGGCTGCGCCGACATGACCGCACAGGTTGCACGGCAGTCGAGCACACGTGTCGAGGACAATATCCCGGTTCGTCTGTTCTTCAAGGGCAGCCAAGACATTCATACGAGTTGGTCGGCAACCAGCAGAATCACGCACGCCGCCGGTCGTATCGGTGATCTGAACGATGACGGCTACGCCGATGTAGCGGACTGCGGGGGGCCACCGGATGCGCCCTGTCGGATCTTCGCCGGGACTCCCAGTGGCTTGGGCGATCAGCCGCTGCTCGAGCTGCCCTCGTATGTCCACTTGCTCGGAGGCGCCGATCTGAATGGCGACGATTATTCGGACTTGATTGGCGTGTCGAAGAACGGCCTGATTGCGTTTTATGCTGGGCCGGTCAAATCTGCGCCCAGCGCCCCAATTCGAACTTGGAAAGTGCTGCCGGCATTGAGCGAGTTCGTCGACCTAGCCGATCTCGATGACGACGGTCGCGTCGACATTTGGGGAAAGGGCACCGTCTGGCGTGAGGGCTCCGCCGGTGTAGGCGACGCGAGCCTTTGGATGGTCTCCGGCGCGGACATCGCCAGTAGCAAACCAGCGCGTATTCTAGGCTCGTTCTGGCGGGAAGTGAGCGACGACATGGTGTTCATTCCGGGGGTTGGGAAGCGAAACACGGGCATCTTGGTGCGCTCGACGGATTTCACGAACGACTTCGCATTCAGCCAAGAGTCGTTCCCATTTTCCTTGCGCCCACGCACGGGCATCAAGCCGAGGTTGCCCAGCGACCTCTCCGAAACAGCCCTCCAATCGAGCGGCGACTTCAACGGCGATGGCTGGAACGATTTGCTAGTGACGCGCGCCACCGCCGCCGAAGAGGTCGTATCCGAGGTCTATTTGGGCGGCGCCAAACCGTTTACTCTTCGCCTTTCCCGCGACGAGTCCGACACTTCAGATCCGCTCTCTGGAGGCTTCATTAGCGGCGGTCCCGCACGCTTTCCGTTCTAATCAGTACCCGGCCCTGGAGCGCGGTTGCGCGCAATTCTGCGCGACAGGCTAGCCACAGTCTGATAAGTGAAGACGAATGCAATTGCGCCCGACCTCGCGGGCGGCGCGGTGAGACGGCGCGTCGCTGCGAGCGCGTGCCTGCTGTGCGGTCTGACTATCGCATGTCAAAAACGCATCGATCGCAACGGGGAAGGCTCGAGTGACTCCGGTACCGAGTGCGGCAACACCGAGCGCACTTCCCGCCGCGGCTGCCCACGCGTTGCCGCATCGGCATGATGTTACGTGGGTCGAGCCGTTGCCACTGGCAGATGGCAATCTTGCCTATATCATGCCGCCGATCGGCGCGCGTGAGCGCGGCCTTTGATTGTCGCCGTGCACGGCGCTGGAGATCGTCCCGACTGGGCTTGCGGCGGCTGCCGGCTAGCGGCTAGGTGCAAACGAGTATCCGGTTCATGGTTTGTCCGCAGGGCCTCAAGTTCGACTCGCAGCGCTTCGCCTGGGACAATCCGAGCACGGTGGCGGATCGCGTGCAGGCCGCGATCGAAGCGGCTCGTCAGCGTTTTGGCAATTACATCGCTAGCGGCCCCACAATCTACGCCGGCTTCAGTCAGGGGGCGACTTTGCCCGCTCGGTATTACTCGACCAACGCGACCGCTTTCCGGTCGTGGCGCTCGCGGAGAGCGGCTACAATCTGCTCCGCGATCAGACTTTCTTGCAGAAGTTGCATGCCGAAGGGACTACTCGCTTGATGATCGTGTGTGGCTCCCCAGCGTGCTTCGTCACCGCCCAGGCTACGCACCGCGCGCTCACCCGCGCTGGGATCGAGGCGTTCACGGCCGGGGACCCACTGTCCGGTCTCAACCTGAACCAGCGCATGCAAAACGCGTTGCGCGTGTCCTTCCCGCAGCTCGTTTCTGGCCTGCCAAACTGGAGCGGCTACCCTGAGTACCTGGCTGCGCGCGCCGACAGCGCCAACGCGGTCGGCAAGTAGCGGCAACGGGGGGTGACCGACACGACTGCGACCGCCGCGGAGCGGCGAGGGTTCCCGTTGACAGTCGTGCGGGGCGCCGCAAGACTGGAGCTCCGCCGGTTCACGCGGCGATTTGGGCAAGGGTAGGAGCGGTATGGCGGCCAAGAAAAATTTCGAAGTGAAGCCTTTGCCCTATCCAAAGACTGGTGCGCCAGCGAAGGCCGCATCACGGCGACGGACCGTGGTTGCCATCGGCAACGCCGATCGTCGCATCGCCGCCGCATCGCCGGATCAACAAGCGCCACAGATCACCGGTCGCTATGAACGCGATGACTCACTGGCCACCCTGCAGCTGAACCAAGCGGGGGACTTCATCGTGTGCTGGCACGTGGACTACGTCAGCAAAGTGTTGACGAAGTTCGAAGGGGACCGCTTGAGCCCACAATCGTTCCAGCTTCGCCTCGAATTTTCCTCGAAGCAAGTGGGACAAGTGTCCACAGGCCTAGCTAACGAGCTCATCTTCAACTCTGGTGGAACGTCGTTCATTTTTCGCAAGGTCGAGCCCGGACCGACCTTGTCTGAAAGCGACATCACGCTCTTGGCCACCGAGGCCAGCACGATCACTACGCGGCACCAATTCTTCCCGCTCACCTTGGCTGATCGTAAGAAGATCAAAGACGCCTTGGCTCCCGCAGTAGTTGTTCCGATGGTGGAGGCGGTGCTGTCTGGCCCCTCGGGTACGGACGTAGTCGGGCGCCTCCAGCGGGGCCAGCTAGCTGAAGTCGTGGACAATCATATCGGCAGCCTGTTTGCGACCATTCATCCGAGCGATCACCCCTTGGCGGAGGAGTTTGCGCAGCAGCTGCTGCTGGCGACGGCGATGACGCACGACGGGGCGACTCGGCCAGTACTCGACTTCATGCAGGACGTCACCACCCGCTCTGAACAAGAGCGACTGGGAGCAGTCGGACAAATGGAGCGGCTGGAGCAGCACTTGAAGCTGCAGGCCATCCCGACCACCTTGCACACCTACTTGCTGACCTTGAACGCCTTGGGTCCGTCCGGGAGTTTTTTGGGCGGTGGCTTCGGCGGATTCTTGTGCAGCTTGGATGTCAGCGAGATCGATCCCAAGACTCAAAAGCCACTTAGATTCGTGGGATCGTTCACGGCGATCATGGGCTCGGTCACCCTCGGCAAGGGTTTCGGCGTCAGTATCGGGTCTTCCTCGAGCGGCACGGGGAGCTGCCCTTATCTTTGGACGGCGCGCAACTTCCCAGGCACCTTCACCGTGTTGGACCTCAGCGCCGGCGCATCGATTCCGGTGCCAATATCCCCAAGCAGTCGCAGCTTTTCAGCGGGGCTGTTCATCCAGGGTAACGGAGAGTTTCCGGAGCTAGCTGTCGATTTTGGCGGGAACTCGTTCCTACTCGGGGTGGGTATCGGAGGCGGCTTCACCGGGTCCGCCGGCTACATCTTCAGTGACCCGAGTGCCCGAGACCAAGCGGTCCCTGGTACCCACCGCGTCGATCAAGACTACACTGCTAACAACCATCTCGAGACGAAGGTGCACTTCGAGTTCGGCAGCGCTGTACTCACCACTGACGCTCGGTCAGTCCTGCGAATCCTATGTGCCAACGAACTCGTGGCATTGCGTTCATCTGGCAGCACCCTCGTTATCACCTCGCAAGCTGACCGAGTGGATACTGATCAACGAAACCTGGACCTGTCGAAGATGCGCGCGCAGAACACGCTGCAGGCCATCCAAGATATCCTAGGTCCGAATTTCGGCATTCCCGCCGCCAATATCACGCTCCTCGGTCTCGGTGAGCAGGGCGCGAAAGCAGCCGGCGATTCCGACCACACGAAGAACCCGGCGCGCCGAAAGTCCGATATCGTGTTGAACTCTCGACTCGTCGCTACCTTGTTTGGCCGGCAATGAGCGGCTGCCTCGTGGTAGCCGGAGCGGCGTCAGCAAAGTGACGCGCCGCTTCGATCTGTTCGGCTGGCTGCTGTCGCTCAACCGCAAGGGTGTAAAGCAGATGGCTTTCTTCTGCTTTTTATTGGGGCCGCTGTTCATCGGGCATTTCATCTATCGAATGACGCAAATCCCATGGGAGTTGACGCGTGATTCTCCTGTGGCGATCGCCATTAGCAGTGGCTGTGATCCGAGGGGCGGCGTGTACGCAATCGTGGTGAGGGATACGGTTTACCGGTGCGGCGGAGCCGACACGAAGTGCGGACATGACAACGATGCGCCCGTGGCGTACGTGCTCGATCGCCCGCGCCGCTGTCGGCTACTTCGGAACGTAGGCCGCCCGAGCCTATACGAACTAGACGAGCTGCTGATCGGGCTGATCACCGTTTCGTTTGGTGCCGCTGTCGTCTGTTGGGATGCGGCTTGGATCGAGCGTCTGTCGACCCCCGATGGCAGGCCACCGCCGTCGCTTGCCTACGTCATTTGGCGTGCTGTGTTTTGGTCGTCACTGCTCGCCTTCTTCGCTATAGGGCTGTGGCTGTACTCTCGCTACGGGGCGGTCTTTTGACGAGCGGCCTCAGTGCAACGTCACGCCCAAGTCCGGGGAGCCGCTCGCAATGTGAACGCTACGGTCCCCACGGCCCTGCTTCTTGGCAGGATCCGCATCATCAGCTGGCGCTGGTGATGCCGGTCGAAGAAAAACCCGATGCTTAGGCCAAATCCCTTGTCGAAAGTAACGTGGGCGGCTCGTTGGGAATTTCGCAGGCGAGCGGTTACATCTTCAGTGACCCGGCCGCGCAGGACGAAGCCGTGCCGGGCTCGCATCGGGCGGACCAAGATTACGCCGCGTCGAACCAGGCACAGGCGCAGGTCCATTTCGAATTCGGAAGCGCGGTGCTGACCCCTAACGGTCGCGAGATTCTGCGCATCATGTGTGCGAACGAGCTCGTCGCTCTGAGCTCCTCGGGCAGCTCGCTCGTGATCAGCTCTCAGGCCGACCGCGTGGACACTGACCAGCGCAATCTCGACCTGTCGACGATGCGGGCTCAGAATACGCTGCAAGCCATCAAAGACGTCATGGGCTCCGCTTTGGGTATTCCCGACTCCCGAATCACCCTGCGCGGACTCGGCGAGCAAGGTGCCAAAGAGGCTGGGGACGCCGATCACACGAAAAACCCCGCGCGCCGTAAATCGGACGTGGTGCTCAACTCACGCTTGGTCGCAACGTTATTCGGGAAACAGTAGTGGCAGAGTTTGATCCTCTCGATTGGCTAATTTCCCTGGACGTCGAGCGCGCGCGCCGAGCAGCGTATACTGTGCTGTGTGTGGGCGCGTTGACCTCAGTGGTTTTTAGCTACTGGATGATTCAAATCCCGTGGCAGGTGACCGACACCTCGCCGACCGTCGTCGCGTATGGGGGACGGTGCGGGGGGAGCGGCGCGGTCTATTTCATCAGCGTGAATGGACGTCACTACGAATGTGGGGGGAGTGATACCAAGTGCCCAACCCACCACGAAGGCCCCATTGCGTACGACCCTAGGCAGCCGTCCAATTGCCGTCTCGCGAAGAACGTGCGCCGCCTGAGCCGAAGCCAGCTCAACATCGTAATACTCGGCACGCTGATATCGCCGTACGGATTCGCTTTTCTAGCCTGGGACTCCGCTTGGGCGAGCCGCGGACAGTCGAACAGCTGGCCGTTGAAATATCGCTTGTGGCGCACAATCTTTTTCGCTTCCATCGCATGCATGGCGGCCTTTGCTCTCTGGTGCATTGTCGCTGGCAGCGGATGAGCTCATATGTGGCCGGCGGTCAGTTTGAGAGCCACTTCCAGCGGCGCAGCGGTGATCCAGTGATCCACCCGGCAGCGGCGTGGTCGGCGCCAGTCTGGTAGGCCGAAAAGTCGACAAAAGGGGGCCGACTTGGCTAAACGGACGCGGTTCAGCGGAGTGCAGCCGACAAAAAGCGGAAGGCCTGGGTAGCCGCCCAAGCCTTCACATCGGGCGTACTTGCGGAGCGCGCGCGATTGACGCCGTTTCGCATGACCGCACGAGCCGCGCAAGTTTTCTGCATTCGCTGGCGGAGCGCGCGGCGTGGTGCAGGACCTGTGGCAATCAGTTTGCGGCTGGTGCGGCCGAGAATTTCTGGTCTGTGTACCGTGCGGACGAGTACGCCGTTACTGCTCGGAGCAATGCACGGATTCGGCTGAGTATGAGTCACTGCGTCGCGCACGGCGTAAACACCAAGCCACGCCGGAAGGGCGGCTGGACCACCGCGATCACCAGCGCGCTTACCGCGCTCGCCAGGCCGCCCGCGTGATGGATGGGTTTGCCGGAAACTTGGCTGGATCGGGCAGCGTGTGTCCGGACGATGCACCAAACGATCACGGTCACGATCAGAGCGACCAGCGCCGAGACAACGCTCTTGGTGAAGGACGGGCCCGACGAGATGATGATTGCTCGACTGGGTGCGCAACGCTGGGCCGATCATCGGGCTCTGCCCGCGCTGATGGAGGCACTGGCTCTCTGGTTTCAGCGCCGCATTTGCGTTGTTCTCTGTGCGGCGAGCGAGGAGATCGCGTCGTCGACCGGCCTCGTCGATGGCCTTGGCTGCGGACTGGGCTTGCTTCACTTCGAGGTGGAAGTCGTGTTGCCCGGCGATCGCCGCCCGGGCGTGCGTCTGCGCGGGCTCGGCAACCTGCGCGCTCTCCGCCGTGAAGCGTCGCGGGGAGCCCCGCGATGACGGAGCGCAAATCAAATAGCGCGGCGGTCACAGAGGAATGCATCGCCGAAGTGATGCGGCTGCACTACGCCGATGGCCTGTCCATGCGCGCCGTGTCTCGCAAGCTTGGTCTCTCTCGCAACACCGTGCGCCGCCTACTCGGGCGCGTTCCGATCCAGCGCGCAACGTCGCGAGCGAGGCGGGATTCGATGCTCGATCCGTACCTGCCGGAGGTCCGCAAACTGCTCGACGAGACGCCGGCGTGTGTGGGCCGATTGGTTTCGAGAAACGATTGTCGCGGTCGATTCACGCTAAGGTCAGTCGTGCCGAACGTGGCTTCGGCGAGATAGACCAGGCGAGCTGTATTATCTCGCCTTCAACCGCGCCCGCATGTACTCGCGGGCTGCCGGCGCGATCGCCCGGTTCCACGTGAACGGCAACTCGCCCTTGCGTGGAACCATCAGGCGCGGCGGCGCACCTCTCACCGACTTGAACGCGAAGCGCCGCCCGCCCGCCTTGAACGAGAGCGCCTTGCCGAGCTTGGGCTTGATCGGCTGCCCCGTCGGGCCATAGACGCCAGTGCCGCTCTGGAACGCGGCGTAGCGCTGGCGGTTGCCAACGATCACCGCGTCGGGTCCGACGTACATCAGGTACCAGC
>DATEPG010000110.1:0-5963 GCA_035273265.1 Polyangiaceae bacterium | reverse complement strand
AAATCACGGATGCCAACGCGGCGAAAGGAGCGGCCGAGCTGCGCGTCGAGCAAATCCTGCGCCGCGCTCCGGCGGTGGTGTTCGATGACAACTCGCTGCGCGAGGCGGCCGATCTCATGGTAAGCCATGGGGTGGGGCGCTTGCCCGTGGTCTCGCGGTCGGCGCAGCAGCGGGTGATCGGGATGCTCACTCGTAGCGATTTGCTGGCCGCGCACGCACGTCGGCTCAACGAGAATGATCAGAGCCTGCCGCGCCTGAAAATCCCTTTCGTCCGCATCGTCCGCGTTTGAAAAACAGGAGTTAGTTCGGCTTTCAACCATCGAGGAGTACCGTCATGAACCATCTGCACGCGCGTGCCGTCTTCGCTCTGCTGTTCGTGCTGCCACTTTCGTGGGTCTCTGCCTGCAGCAAGCATTCCACGTCGGGAGCTCCTGCCACCACTAGCGCGCCGGTCGCAGCTCCGGAAGCCCCGCCGCCGCCACCCGACCCAGCGGCTGAGGCGCGCAAGCTATTTACGACCAAGTGCGTCGTCTGCCACGGCGATCACGGCGCCGGTGACGGCCCTGGCGCGGCTGCGCTCAATCCCAAGCCACGCGCTTTTGGCGACGCCAACTGGCAGACCAGCGTGACGGACGAGCAGATCAAGAAAACCATCCTCGAGGGCGGCGCGGCCGTGGGTAAGAACGCGGCGATGCCCGCCAACCCCGACTTGACCGACAAGCCCGACGTACTGACGGCATTGGCCAAGATCGTGCGCGATTTCAAGCATTGAACGATGACCTTCGTGGTGACTGGGAACTGCCTGCGTTGTCGCTACACCGACTGCGTCGTGGTCTGTCCGGTCGATTGCTTTCACGGCGATGCCGAGATGCTGTACATCGATCCGGTCGTTTGTATCGACTGCGGCGCGTGCGTGCCCGAGTGCCCGGTAGAAGCGATCTATGATGAGGGTAGCGTGCCCCCTGAAGAGGCGCACTTTCTCGCGCTCAACGCCGAGCGTGCGCCATCCTTGCCGGTCGTGAATCGAAAACAAGCGCCCCTGTCGACCGCGCTGGAACGCGCGCTGGAACGCGGATTCAAACCGAGCGAATAGCGCTGCTACCTACCAACGCTCGTGGCCATGGACAAGGCTCGTGGCGATCGATATATCCGCGCGCGATGAGCTTCTTCGCGGTCTCTCGCGCTTGGCTTTCGCGCTTCAAGCCGGCACGCTCGCGCCTGCCGCTGCGCGAGCGCTTCTACTCCGCATTGGGCGGGTTGATCGGGCTATTGGCCACCGGCCTCGTGATGCGCACTTGGCTCGGCTCCAGCGAACACGTGCCACTGCTGATCGCGCCCCTTGGTGCTTCCACCGTGCTGGTCTTCGGCGTGCCCGCTAGCCCGCTGGCTCAGCCATGGTCGGTTGTCGCTGGAAACTTCATTGCTGCCGTGGTCGGTGTGACTCTAGCTCGCGCGGTTCCCGATCTCACGCTCGCGGCGGCGTTGGCCGTGGCTTTGACGATCGCGCTCACCAGCCTATTTCGCTGTTTGCATCCACCCGCGGGAGCAGTCGCGTTGACCGCCGTGATTGGTGGCTCGGTCGTGACCAGCGCTGGCTATCGCTTCGCACTGGTCCCGGTGCTCCTGAATTCGCTGCTGCTCGTGGGAGTCGGACTGATCTTCAATGCCCTGGCGCGGCGCAGCTATCCGCACGTGCCTGCGCTGCCGGTGTCGAGCCATCGCACCGCGGATGCTCCGCCCGAGTTCCGCGTGGGCTTCACCGAGTCAGACATCGCCGCGGCGGTGGAACGCCTCGGTACCCCACTCGACGTCGAACACGGTGATTTGGTCGCCCTCTTTCGGCATGTCGAGGAGGCGGCGCACCGTCGCCTGCGCGGCGAGATCTTCTGCTCGGAAATCATGTCCCGCGATTTGATCACGATTTCTCCGAACGACTCGAGCGAGCTTGCCGTCCAGCGCTTGCGAGAGCACGCCCTGCGCGTGCTGCCGATCGTCGATGAACACGGCGTTTTGCACGGCGTGCTCGACTTTGCGACCGCTGCTGGCGCGGCCCCCCAAAAAATCCGCGATCTGCCGTCGATCTCGTTCGAGCTGGCCAGGCCAGACACGCCGATCAGTCGCCTATTTCCGCTGCTGTCGCGCAGCCACGTGCGCGAAGCGCTGGTCGTCGATACCGAATCCCGCCTACTCGGCATCATCACGCAAACCGACTTGCTCGCGATCGTCGGGCGCGTGCAATTGGCGCGCGCCTAGGTCGGTGAAGTTCGTCGACAGCGACAGCTTCAGGCTCGCCTCGAATGCCGCGTACTCACGGGCGCCGACGCCCGATGAAAAACTTGTTCGTGCGCGAACAACTTTTCCGCGCCGCGAAGGGCTCCTTGCGGGAATGCTCGAGCTCGAGCGTCGCCTCGCGCCCAATCGTGAGCAGCGCCCAACCTCTGCCTAGCGCGGGTATGGTTGCGCAGGGGGCGTGGAGCGGCGAGCCAAAAAGGTCGTGGCTCGGCGTAGCGCGGGCATCGAGCCGATGGCGTGAAGCGCGTGGCGGTAGACCTGAGTGGCAATTTTTGCGCGCCGCGAACTCGACGTCACCAAGGCTTGTCTGGTCACGCTTTCGGTCGGATCCCAGCGAGCCTTCGATACGTCCTTGCCGGTCGAGAGGTTGACTCGTGAAAACCCGTGCCGGATTCCGTACTGAATCGCCTCCGCTACTGTGGTGGTCATTACGCTGTACTGGGCGAACGCTGGATCGTAGCCCGAGTAATACAGGTACAGCGTGTCACCCACCACGAAGCCGATGCGTACCGCGACTACCTTTTCGCCGATCAGCAACTGGAAGATGCGCAGGGCGCCGCGGGCCGCAAAGCGTCGGCAGACGTCCTTCAGGAAGCCTTGGGCCTCTGCCGTGGAGAAGATGTTGAAGTGATGCACGGTATCGCTGAGCTTTGCGCGCGCGGCATGTAGCGCAAAGAAGTGCCCCAGCGCTGGCTCCACGGAGTCCACGGTCTCCGCCACTTGCAGACGAAACTCGAGTCCGTCGCGCTTCAGCGAATTGTAACACTTGCGCAGCGACTCCTTGATATTGCGCGGCAAGGCCGTCCGGAACGCCGCCCACGAATCGGGCAAGCTGAGCGTGTAGTCCTTGGTCTGACCGACCCACTCGAAGTCTGACGAGGTTGCCAGCTCCCCCAGATCCAGATCGGCGGGCACACCGCTCAATAACAGGGAGTCCCAGTCGTCCGCGTGCTGCAACGCATGCCCGACCAACGCGCGGTAGGCCTCGGCCTCCCACTCCGGCAACGCCAACATCCCGCGCTGTTCGGTAATGTTTGGATCAGCACCGAAGAATTGCAGTTGGCGCACCCGGATCGGGCCGACAGAAGGCCGCCGGCTGATCAACATCGGTGCGATGGCGACCAACGGACCGTCTCCGCTTCGGCCAATGACGCGCACGCTACGAATGCTCAGCGAATCAGTCACTCCCAGCTTTTCTTCACGAAGCTGTGCCCACCAAGCGACCGCCCAATCCCAAGTCGCAAACGGCGTTCGGGTGTGCGCTTCGACTTCGCGCCATTCGCGTTCCAACGATTTGAACGACTCGAGCGAGCGATGCTCCTCCACTATCAGCCGCCCCGAGTGGAGACCCAAACCAAGAGCGTTCATCATTGCTTTGCCGACCGAATGCATGCGCTGTGCCTTGGGTAAATCGGGCTTCATTTGCACGGCCGCCCCATGAGTGCTGCGAGGCAGGATGGCACGCCCCGACATTGCCGCCTCACGGGCTGTAGCTCGGGGCAGACGATGGAGCTGTGAGGTGCGCTGTGGAACTTGGGAGCGCCCCTCATTCATTTTCAGGGAACCGTTTGCGCGCTGCGTGCTCAGATCAGCATGCAACACCTCCCCGTTCACAAGCGTTCAGCGACATCGTTGTCATTGTTGCCCGTGCTTTTGGCGACCGCTTGCGGCGGAACACCGCCCGACGCCAAGAGCGGCGAAAACGCTGCAGAGCCGCGAAATTTCTCGGAACAGGTCACGCTCGGCGCCGACGTTTACGCGGCGCGCTGCAGCTCTTGTCACGGCCAGGACGGTGAAGGAACCGGAAATGCTCCCGCGTTGGTCGGGCCTGCGGCGCTGCCGTTGGATCCGCCGAGTGGCGCCAAGCAGCGCAAATCGCAGTTCGTGACCGCCGCCGACGTGGCGGCGTTCGTCACCGAGTATATGCCGGGCGACGCTCCCGGTAGCCTCAGCGCGCGGGACTACTTCGCGGTATTGGCCTTCGATCTCAAAGCCAACGGCATCGATTTGGGTGACCAGAAGCTCGACGCAGCCGTGGCTGCTAGTCTAACGATTCCGAGGAAATGACTGGCCGAGGGCGTTTTTCGGGGAACCGACTCTTTGCTCGCAACTCAGATCGGGTAGGCACGTTGGAAAACAGCATTCTTGCATCGAATCCGGGTGAGTCGCTGGGGCTCAGTGACGAAGCCGTGATTGCTCGCATCCGCGACGGTGAGCATTGGTGCTTCGAAATTTTGATGCGCCGGCACAATCGACGCGTGTTTCGAGCCACGCGTGCCATCTTGAAGCGCGACGATGAAGCGGAAGACGTGATGCAGGAGGCCTACGTGCGCGCGTACGAGCACCTAGCTGACTTCCGCGGGGAGGCGAGTTTCGCGACTTGGATCACACGCATCGCCATCCACGAGGCGCTCGCGCGCAAGCGCAAGGAGCAGCGCTTCGCGCCCCTCGACTCTGCGCCCAAAGAATCAACGGTCATGCCGCTCGCTTCGCCTCGTAGCCCGGAACAAGAAGTGAATGATCAGCAGCTGCGCGCGGTTTTGGAACGAGCCATCGACGCTTTGCCGGACGAGTTCAGGGCCGTGTTCGTGTTACGCGCGGTGGAGCAGATGACGGGCGCTGAAGCCGCTGTTTGCTTGGATATTCCCGAAGAAACGGTGAAAACTCGACTTCATCGCGCGCGCTTGCGCCTGCAAGAGGTGATCGTGCATGCCTTGGATGCAAATGCCACGCGCGCCTATGAGTTCCATCTCAGCCGCTGCGATCGCGTCGTGCAAGGCGTCCTGAATCGACTCGGTGTCTCGATTGAGATGCCGCGTCGAGCTGGCTCCTGAGGTTTTCTATGGTCACGCGGGGGGCCCAACCGGCTCAGCCTTCGGCGTCCAGGTTCGGCGTCGGGGGTCACTTGACCACGATCTTGCGACAGGCGAGCCGCAGTCATCGCCGTCCACACGCTTGCCGTCATCGCGATCGCGCTGACCAAGCCGCAATCAATCCGTGCTCACAGGCAGCCAACGCGGGTCGACGAGAGCACCAGATCATCGATCCAGATCTCGTTGTTGTCGCCGCTGAAGCTCTGCCAGCCGATCATGAACTCGTTCCAGTAGCCATCGAGGAACGCAGCAGGTTCCTTGCCGTTCTGCCATTGATCGCCGGAGGTGACCGAGATCACCTCGGTGCCGTCGGCCCATCCGTGGACCTCGTGCTGCGCTTGGTCGCCGATAAACGAGCCTTCGATGCACGCCCATTTGTTGGCCGCGATCACCGGGCCTTTGCCCCACTGATCCATCTTGGGGGTAATGTTGTCGCTGGGCACTTCATTGACGCCAAGCACGCCCTTGATCTCACCAAACCGGATCTCGGTGTCCTTGTTCTTGCGGATGCCGAACAAAGTCTCGTGGTTTGCGTCCGGGACTTGGCCGAGCTGACGCGTCATGTAGAAGTAACCGCGAACGTAAAGCTTCTTGATGCCGGGCGGCAGTGGCATGGTCAAGAACGCTGGGCTCTGTCCGCCTTTGACGTGCAGTGAGTTCTTGCCGCCGTGCGGGCGCGTGGCATCCACGATGGCTTGGATATCGCCCTGCGGGTTCATCGCATCGATGTTGTAGGCGAGGAAGTTGTGCCAACCCGCGGGCTGCTTGCCGACCACGTCGGACTCGAAATCGGTGCTG